>NZ_LZML01000202.1:0-211103 GCF_001665695.1 Nocardia sp. 852002-51101_SCH5132738
GCTGGGCGGGTTGGGCCAGATTCTTCTGCCGCTGGGCCGCTGTGCCGCCCTCGGGGGGCCGGGTGGGGGCGCTGGGTTTCATCGGAAAATCCTTGTGGGGGTGGGAGTTCGGGTCATTCGAGGTCGGTCGGCGCGCCGGTGCCCATATACCTCGCGAGGTTGTGGTGCAGGTTGACGATCGTGCGCTCGCGGTACGGATTGGGTTTCGGACCGGAGAAGCGGCGGGATTTCATGCCCTGCTGAACGGCGGCCATATTGTCGAAATCCTGTGGCAGCACGGTCCGCCAGCCCGGATCGCCGACCGGGGTGTAGATCCACTCGGTCTCCGGTTCCGCACCGGGCGGGAACAATTCGAAGACCGCGGCCTCGAAGATGCACTTGTCGGGGTCGTAGCCGTAGGGCCGGAATCGGTAGCACAGCATGTTGTTCAGTGCGTGCCCGATCTGGAAATTGGGGAAGATCTGCCAGGCGGTACCGCTTTTCGCGACGATCTCGGGATCCACGGTCGGCCACACCACGCCGCGTTCGGCATCTTCTTTGCGGCAGGTGTCGAGCCAATAGCGCATCACCTGGTCGGGCGGAGTATCGGCGGGGAGTTCGTCGGCGAGGCGATTCGCGACCTCCACCATCGTCTCGGTGGTATTTGTGTTGGCGTTCTCCCAGGTGAAATTCTGCAGCTGCGCGGTCGAGATCCGGGCGTCGGGACCGGCGCCGATCCGCAGCTTGCCCTGGTTCTCCTCCATCCCCTTCGGGGCGTCGTAGCCGATATTGCTGTGCCGGCCCTGGGCGCGGCCCCAGCCGAGGAAATTGCCGAAATTCATGAATTCCGGATGGGTGTAGGGGACGTGGTAGGTCTCCATGAACGCCTCGAAGGCGACCTTCCAATTGCAGTCGAAGGTCAGCCACCGCCGCCAGCGGTACCGCATGTTCTCCAGGTGGAACGGATCCAGCAGGGAGGCAGCGGGTTCCAGATAGTCGCGCAGCGATTCGCAGTCGGGATCGAGATTGATCCAGACCCAGCCGCCCCAGGTGTCGACGCGCACCGGCGCCAAACCGTCGTTGCGTTCGGTCAGTCCGCAGGTCCAGTCACCGCGTTCGGGCACGAAGGTGTTGCGGCCCTCGAGGTCGTAGCGCCAGCCGTGGAATCCGCAGACGAACTGTTTGCGCTGCCCGTGTGCGTCATGGGCTCCGGGCGGGGTGTCGACCAGGCGGCGGCCGCGGTGCGCGCACACATTGTGATAGGCGCGCAACGTATCCGGCGCTGTGCGCACGACGATGATCGAGTCGTCGAGGATGTCGTAGGTGAGGAAATCGCCGACGCGGGGCAGCTCCTCGACGCGGCACACCTGTTGCCACACCTTCGCCCACAGCTTGTCGCCCTCGGCGCGGGCGTACTCGGGACCGATGTAGGCCTCGACGCCGATCGTCATGGGTGTCGACAGCGGTGGCGCCGCGGTCGTCTCGGTGATGCTGTCGGCAGTTTCGGTCATGACTTCTCCTGACGGCGTCTCAGCGTGTGATGGCGGCACGGAACCCGTCGTCCTCGAGGAACAACGAGGTGTTGTCCGCGCCCAGATGGGTCCATTTCAAGTTCAGCCCGCCGTCGACCAGCACGGTCTGCCCGGTGATGTAGCTGGAGAGTTCGGACAGCAGGAACAGGATCGGCCCGGCCTGTTCGTCCGGCCGGGCGCGGCGGCCCATGGCGATGGCTCGGCGATCGCGCTCGGGATCGGCGCCCACGTAGGTGCCCGAGGCCGGGGTCGCGGTGACGCCCGGGGCGACCGCGTTGACGCGAATTCCGTCGAGTGCCAGTTCGGCGGCCAGGGTCCGGGTCGCGGCCACAAGTGCGGCCTTCGCGGTGCCGTAGGCGATGTGGAAGGGGGCGGCGTTCATCCCGCTGATCGACGACAGCGACACGATGGATCCCGGCAGCCCCCGCGATCTCAGTTCGGCGGCGACCGCCTGGCTGAAGAAGAACATCGTCTCCAGATTCCATTCGAGCAGCGCCCGCCAGTCCTCGCGGGTGACCCGGGTGGCCGGCATCCAGGTCGCGGGTGCTGCGCCACCGGCGATATTGACCAGGCCGTACAGGTCGCCCTCGGCCGCGCGCGCGTGATCGAGCACCGTCGCGATGCCCTCGTCGGTGGCGGCGTCGGCGGCCACCGGCACGATCGGAAGTCCCTGTGCCGCAAGCGGTGCGATATCGGCGTCGAGTTTGTCGCGGGAGCGGCCCACCGCGATCACCCGGGCCCCCGCCTCGGCGATGCGGCGGGTGACCGCCGTGCCGATGCCGCCTCCGCTGGCGCCGGAGACGATGACGACCCGGCCGTCGAGTCCGAAGAAGTCGTTGACCGTCATCGTTCTCACCGGCCGTCGCGCCGGATCGCCAGGACGCTGCCCTCGGCATCGCCGGAGAGGTAGAGCGTGCCGTCGGGCCCGGCGGCGATGCCGCTGAACGGTCCCTGCGGTCCGGAGAACGGCAGCAGGCCCTTCAACGGTTTGGGTGTCACCCCGGGCGGGGCGCCCACCGGCAGATTCCGCGCGATCACCTGGCGCGCTTCGGTTGTCGGATCCAGGCCGATCAATTCCTTGGCCTCGACGTCCACGATGTACACGACACCGGCGTGAACCACCAGCCCGTGCGGCCGGCCGAGCCCGTCGGCCACCGTATCCACCGTTGAACCGTCGATCGCCGCCACCCGGCCCGCGCCTGCCTCGGCGACCAGGCAGATGCCGGACGCGGTGAATGCCACGCCCATCGGATCGTGCAGTCCGCTCGCCAGCAGTTCGGCGCGCCCATCGCGTACCGCGTGCACGGTGCCGGTGCCCCGGTCGGCGACCGCGACGGTGCCGTCGGGTGCGACCGCCACACCGTAGAGCTGGTCGAGCCCGTCGACGAGCACCTCGCTCTCGTTGGCGGCCGGGCGATAGCGCGAGACCGACCCGTTGCCGGTGACGATGAGCTCACCGCCGCTCGTCGCGGTGAGTCCGCGGATATAGCCGGGATAGCCGGGGCTGAAAAGCATTCCGGCGGTATACAATTCGCCGCCCGGCGGGACGGCGAGCAGGAAGGTGCCGTCCGCGATGTAGAGGGTGCCGTCCGGGCCGACGGTCAGGTCCAGCGGCCAGGTCAGTCCGTCGGCGAGGGCGGTGCGGGTGGCGCCGCCGGCGAGGATTTCGGTGATCTTGCCGGTGAAACTGGAGACGAACAGCCGCTCGCCGACGAAGGTCAGATTGTCCAGGCCCGGCCCGACGGTCGCGAGGACGGTTCGCTCGCCGTTGCGCGGATCGATCCGGAGTACCTCACCGGTGGCGACCTGGGTGGAGACGATGCAGCCGGTGGCGTCGAATTTGACCGCGTCCGGTCCGCCCAGGTCGGCCGCGACCCGCTCGGGTTCGCCGCCGTCGGGATCGATGCGCCAGATCTCGTTGCTGCCCAGCAGCGGATAGTAGAGCTTGCCGTCGGGCCCGGCCTCGAGGGCGTTCGGCATCGGCAGCCCGTCCAGCAGCACCCGCGGCGCGCCGCCGGCCGGGTCCACTTCCATCAGCCGCCCGCCCGGGCGGCATTCGTCGACGAACAGCCGGCCCCGGTGAAAGGTGATGCCGTTGGCGCCGGGGAGATCGTCACGCAGCACCCGGGTTTCGCCCTTGCCGTCGCGAATGCTGACGCGGCCGTCGTAGTACTCGGTGATGTAGAGCTCACCGTCGGGTGCGAAGGCGATGTCGTCGGGCGCGACGATATCGCTGCCCATCGCGCTGATCGTCTCCAGATCGCCGGAATTCGGGTCCAGGGCGCTGATCTGGCTGCCCGCCACCTGCGCGACGTAGATCCGCCCGTCGGCGCCGGTGCGAATGCCGTTGGCGCCGAACAACCTGCTCGGTGCGGTGATGCGGTCGAGGGTCCACCCGTCGGCGACGCTCGCCGCGGTCGAGGTGAGGTAGCGCGCCGGTGTAGTCACCGCGAAGCCTCCGTAGTGCTCTGGGAAGTTCTGGGACGAGGAATCACTCGATTCGGTGTCGGCACCCGGTCTCGCCGCGAGACGATAGTGATGTATGACACCTTCTCGTTTGTGGAGAGCATAGTTCTCCACTTCCGATCATTCAAGTGTTGTTATCATTGACAGGATTGACGTAGCATGCGCGAGCTACCGACCGTCACCTGCGGTGATGCGGCTCAGGGGAGTACGGGACCGCCGTGGGTGCGGTGTATTTCGCGGTCGGCCCGTTGCCGGCGGCGATGGTTCCCGATGTCGGGTGCAGTCTCAGCCTGGTTTCGGCGGCGCTGCTCGTGCGCGGACTGCTCGCGCGGCCGGGATGGCCCCCTTGACAGGCCGGCAGGTCTCACGCTTCGGCGTGCGGACGACCGTGCGGGGCGGTGGCGTGACCAACTCGGGTGCGGGGCTACACACCGGCCGGCGCCCGGCCGTCACGGCTGCGGCCGGCGCCGACCAGGGAGTGATCAGACCGGATGACCGGATTCGGTTGGGCGCGGGGCGTTTTCGGGTTCGCGCGGCCCCTGGTCCAGCCGGAACGGCGGGTACTCGTCGCGCATCAGCGACACGTAGGCCCGGACTCGCAGCGTCCAGCGGTTCATGCCGAGTACGAAGGCGAACAGGCCGTTCGGATAGCGGCCGGTGAACAGCAGCGCGATCGCCGCGATCAGCACGAGGATGCCGAGCAGCGGAATCCAGATGACGGCGGTCCCCTCGTCGTCACTGCCCCAGTACCGTGAGCTGCCGACGAACGCCCAGACGATCAGATACTGGGGGATCGCCAGCAACCACCATTTGATCAGGACCAGACCCCGGTGCAGCCGCTCGGGATAGTCGACCTCGAGGTCGGCCGGATAGTTCTCGTCCGGCCGCAGACTGAACGGCGGGTACCGGTCGGTGCCGAGCGCCGAGAGCGCGTAGAACCGCACGCGCCACGACCAGCGCAGGACACCGACGGTGAAATCGAACAGTCCGCGGGGATAGCGGCCGGTGATCAGGATGGCGAAGAACGCGATGACCGTTACCACCGCATAGGCGATACTCAGGAAGAACAGCACGATGTAGTGCGGGATCGCCAGAATCCACTTGACGATCCATTGCCAGCGCGACAGCGCGGGATCCAGATCGCCGCGCACGCGGACCGGGTAGGGAGATGCCTCGGGTTGCATGTCACGCTCCTCTCGGCGGTCGCGGCCCAGCCGAGCCGCGTCGGATATGCACGATTGTTTCGCATTCACGCTGAGCGCAGGGGCAATTCGGGCCGGTGCGGCGTCACCGGGCCGGGACACGCGGCCGTGCCGGGGAATACCCGGCGGCGAGGGTGAGGTTCGGCCTCGTATGAAGATCGGAGTCAACACCTTCCTGACCGATGAGGGCATCGGTCCCCGGGTTCTCGGGCCGGCGCTCGAGGAGCGCGGATTCGAATCGCTGTTCCTCGCCGAACATTCCCACATTCCGGCGAGCCGGGAGACGCCGTACCCGGGCGGCGGGGAGCTCCCGCGCGTCTACTACCGCACCTTCGATCCGTTCGTGGCGCTCGCCGCGGTGGCGGTCGTGACCGAACGCCTGGTGCTCGGCACCGGGGTGACCCTGCTGATCCAGCGCGATCCGATCCACACCGCCAAGGAGGTGGCCACCCTCGATCATCTCTCCGGTGGGCGGGTGGTCTTCGGCGTCGGCGTCGGCTGGAACCGCGAGGAGATGGCAGACCACGGCACCGACCCGCGCACGCGCGGAGCCCTGCTCGACGAGCAGCTGGCCGCGATCCGGGCGATCTGGACCCAGGATCTGGCTGAATACCACGGCCGCTTCGTCGATTTCGATCCGATCTTCGCCTGGCCGAAGCCGGTGCAGCGTCCGCATCCGCCGATCTTCGTCGGTGGCGGGGAGGTCGCGGCGCGGCGTGCGGTGCGCCTCGGTATCGGCTGGGTGCCCAACGGCGTATCCGACCCGGCGCAGGTGCCGGACCAACTGGCCGCCGTCGGCGACAGCGGCATCCCGATCGCGATCACGCCGGTCGCGCCCGATCCCGCATTGCTGGATGCCTATGCCGAGGCCGGTGTGCAGCGGGTGACCCTGGCACTGCCGACCCTGCCGGAATCGGAATCGCTGCGCGCCCTCGACGAATTCGCGGCGGTCGCGCAGCGCTACCGCGACTGAGTTCGCGATGTGTTGTGCCGCAGCGTCTTTCGCTGGCGTTTACAGCCGGGCGCGGGGCCCCGCGGCGATCGCCTGGCGTGCCATGTCCGAGGACGCGTTCACCACACCGGAGTCGTAGCGCTCCAGCACGACGGACTGGGTCGCGCGCAGGTGGGCGCGGGCCAGGCGTTCGGCCTCGGCGTCGTCGCCGTCGGCGATCGCGGTGACCAGGCGGGCGTGCACCCGGGCGGCGTCGTGGGCCTGCGGTTTCGACGGGTACTCACCGCGCCGGGTGAGCGTCTCGGCCCAGGCCTGCTCCTGCGCCGACCACAGGGTGACCAGGCTCGACACCACGCAGCGCACGGTCGCGTTCGGGGTGAAAGCGACCACCAGATCGTGGAATTCGCGGGCGGTGCGGGTGAAGGCGACACCGTCGCCGACCACTTCTTCGCAGGCGTGGATATTGGCCTCGAGCGCCGGGACCACCACTTCCGCGCGATCGGGGCGGCGAGCGCATTCGGCGGCGCACAGCGGTTCGAGCATCTGCAAGGCGGCGGCCAGATCGCCGAGGGTGACCCGCGCTCCCTGCAGCGCCAGACCCAGGTGATAGGCGGCGGAGGATTCGTCGGGCCGGTGGACCTCCGCGCCGCCGACATTGCCGCGCCGCACGGTGACCAGTCCCTCGGTCTCGAGGATGCGCAGCGATTCCCGGATCGAGGGATAGCTGACGCCGAATTCCTTCACCAGCTGGTCCTGGGTGGGCAGGCGATAGTCGTCGTCGCCGGACAGGATGCGGGTGCGCAGCTCGGAGGCGACCGTTTCGGCGATGCGGCGCTGCGGAATCCGCCCGCGACGCGCGGTGGTCACGCGGGCTGCCTTTGGTCCATGCACGGATTCTAACCAGCTGGTGCTGACCATTCAAATATTGCTATCCTTATGAGGATTGACGTACCGTCGGGTGATGGACTTCACGATGGGGGAGGCCGCCGACGCGCTGCGAGATGAATTGCGGCGCTTGGTGTCCCAGCACGTCCCCGCCGATTTCCTGGGCGCATTCACCGACGACCCGGCAGATCTCGCGGTCGCGCAGCATTTCTGCGGAGTTCTGGCCGAGCGCGGGCTCCTGTGCGCGGCGTGGCCCCGAGAATTCGGCGGGCGCGGCGGATCGGTGTGGGAGCAGACGGTGGTCCGCGAGGAGATGTGGGCCCATCACGAGCCGCGCGGCGCCCAGTACATGGGGGTCAACTGGGTGGGGCCGGCGCTGATGCGACACGGCACCCCGCAACAGCAGCGCACCCACCTGCCGCCCATAGCGCGCGGCGAGGTGATCTGGTGTCAGGGATTCAGCGAACCCGAGGCGGGGTCGGATCTGGCCTCGCTGCGCACCACCGCCCGCCGCGACGGCGACGGCTGGCTGATCAGCGGCCAGAAGATCTGGACCTCCTACGCCACCATGGCGCAGTGGTGTTTCCTGTTGGCGCGCACGGCCACCGGTGAACGCAAACAGCAGGGGCTGACCATCTTCCTGGTGCCGATGACCGCGCCGGGGGTCCAGGTCCGGCCGATCCGGGCCATGATGGGGCCGCATCATCTGAACGAGGTGTTCTTCGACGAGTTGCGGGTCACCGAGTCCGATGTGCTCGGCACGGTCGGCGACGGCTGGAAGGTCGTGCAGGAGGTGCTGGCCTTCGAACGCGTCGGCATCGCCCGCTATGCCCGGTGCGAGCGACTGCTGCGTGCGGCGCCCGAGGTGCTGGGCGATCGCTGGGCGGAGGTGCCGGCCGAATTGCGCGGGCGCTGGGCGCGCATGCTGGTGCACTGCCGCCGCGCGCGGTTGCTGGCCTACCGGGTGGTCGCCATGCAGCACGAGGACCGGGTGGCGCCCGGTGACGCCGCCGCCTATCGGATCGCGGTCACGCGGCTCGATCAGGACAGTGCCGAAGTCCTCACCGAATTGGCCGATCAGCTCGACACCGCACCGGATGCGCGGCGAGAGAGCTGGTTTCGCCGTGCCGTCGCCGATCATTGGCGGTATTCGCAGGCCGCGACCATCGCCTCGGGAAGTATCGAAATGCAGCGGCTGTTGTTGTCGCGGGCACTGCTGGGGGCGTCGTGAACATCGATCTGAGCCGGGAGGCCGCCGACTACGGCCGGGAGGCGAGCCGGGCCTTCGAGGCCGCGGGCGGGGATCGGCTGATCCAGGACGCCGAGGCCCATCCGTCTCGTCGCGGGGAGATCGTCGCGTCCGTGCTGGCCGGACTCGGTGCGTGGGAGCTGGATCCGCGTCGCGACCGCGACGATCTGGAGGCCGCCGGGGCGCTGTGCCGCAGTGCCGGCTACTGGGCGCTGCCGTATCCGCTGGCCGAACGGCTGGCACGGCCGCTCGACGCGGACGCCGACGGTCTGGTGGTGATCACCGAATCGCATCCTCGCGGCGCGGTCGCCGAGCTGGACCTGCGGTGGTCGGCAGTCACGGTGGAGGGCAAGCTCTTCCAGGCGCGGGCGCTGCCCGACGGTGCGTCGCCACGCACCTCCGCCTTCGTGACGCCCTTGGCGCTGACCTCGGTCGGGGCGGCCGGCAGCGCGGATGCGGCCCTCGCGCTGACACTGAGCTGCTGGACGCTGCTGGGCATGCTGGACCGCGCCCTCGATCTCACCCGTTCCCACGTCCTGATGCGCACCCAGTTCGGACAGCCGCTCGCGAAATTCCAGGGCGTGCAGTTTCAGCTCACCGACGCCGAGGTCGAACGCAGCGGGGTGGACGTCCTCGCGAAATACGCCTTGTGGAGCGTCCAGTGCGGCGGGGAGGATGCTCTCGGCGACGCGCTCGCGGCGCGGGTGGCCGCGCTCGATGCCGCGGAAACCGTGTTCCGGGTCGCCCACCAGCTGCACGGGGCCGTCGGCTTCTGCGACGAATCGCCGCTGTCGTGGTTGTCGCGCTACAGCCTGCCGTTGCGCCGGCTGCCGTGGGCGAGTTCCGGTACCCGCGATCGACTGACCCGCCATCTCGGCACGCGGGGGCTGCCCGGGCCGTTCGACGGCGAGGAGGCAGTCGATGCGACATGGCAGTGAGTGCAACAGTGCGTCGAATGCGAAAGTGCGGTAAGTGCCTGTGACGGACGATATTCCGAACCGCGATATCGCGAACTACGACCTGCCCGACGTGCTGACCGTGACGGGCAGCGGGCCGGTGCGAACGGTGACCATCAACCGGCCCGGCGAATTGAACGCCGTGAACGAACCGCTGCACTGGGCACTGGCCAATGTGTGGCGACAGCTGGCGGCCGACACCGCGGCGAAGGTCGTCGTCGTCACCGGCGCCGGGCGGGCCTTCAGCGCGGGCGGCGATCTGGACTGGATCACCTCCTTCCTCGACGATCCGGTGGCGCGGGAGGAAAGCCTGCGCGAAGGTGCGCAGATCATCGAGGAGATGTTGCGGTTCCCGCTGCCGGTGATCGCCGCGGTCAACGGTCCAGCCATGGGACTGGGCGCGAGCGTGGCCGTCCTGTCGGATGTGGTGTTGATGGCGCGCACCGCGTATCTGGCCGATCCGCATGTGAGCGTGGGGCTGGTCGCCGGTGACGGGGGCGCGGCCTTCTGGCCGCTGCTCACCCCGCTGCTGCGCTCGCGCGTCTACCTCTACACCGGCGATCGCATCGACGCCCCGACCGCCGTCGACCTGGGGCTGGCCACCTCGGTCTCCGAACCGGAGAACCTGCTCGACGACGCGTCGCGGCTGGCACAGCGGCTCGCCGCGCAACCGGCGCCGGCGCTGCGAGCCACCAAGCGCGTGGCGAATATGTATCTGTCGCAAGCGCTCTCCGGTGCGATGCAGGCAGGATTCGCCGCCGAATCGGTCACCATGTGCTCACCCGAACATCGTGAACGGCTGCTGGCGCTGCGGCGCGCGGCGGCCCGGAGGTAACCGATGGATGCACCGGCCGAATTCCGGGAGCAGGTGCGGCACTGGTGTGCGGCGAATATCCCGCCCGACTGGCGGGCGCGCCAGACCGGCGCCACCGACGCGGAATTCGTCGAATTTCAGCAGGAGTGGTTCCAGCGCCTGCGCGCCGCGGGCTTCGCGGTGCCGCACTGGCCGAGCGAGTGGGGCGGCGGCATGCCGGTCGCACAGCAGGCGGTGCTGTACTCCGAACTCGCCGCGCACGACGCGCCGCGGCTGGTACTGGCGTTCGTCTCGATCCATCATGCGGCCGCGACGCTGCTGGCCGCCGGCACCGCCGCGCAACGCGAGCGGCACCTGCCGGCGATTCTGGACGGGGAGATTTGGTGTCAGGGCTTCTCCGAACCGGACGCCGGATCGGATATGGCGGCCTTGCGCACCTCCGCCCGCCGCCGCGGCGACAGCTACGTGGTCAACGGCCGCAAGCTCTGGGCCAGCGGCGCGGCATTCGCGGACTGGTGCCTGCTGCTGGCCCGCACCGACCCGAAAGCTGCGCAGCGGCAGGGTATTTCGTACTTCCTGCTCGATATGCGCTCGCCCGGGGTGGACGTGCGGCCGATCCGGCAGGCCACCGGGGAGTGGCATTTCTGCGAGATCGTCCTCGACGACGTCGAGATTCCGGCGGCGAATCTCATCGGTCCCGAGCATGGGGGCTGGCAGGTGGCGCAGCGAACCCTGGGCGCCGAACGCGGGTTGACGATGCTCGAGCTGGCGGAACGGCTGGCGCACGGCGGTTTCCGGCGACTGGTCCAACTGTGCGCGCGACCGCGCCCCGGCGGCGGGTGTGCGCTGGACGATCCAGCGGTCGCCGACCGGGTGGCGCAGCTGGAAACCGAACTGACCGGCCTGCGGGGAATGTGCGCGGATCTGGTCGCGGCCGAGCGGCCCGGCCCGGCCGACGCCTCGATCGTGAAGCTGTACTACAGCGAACTGCTGCAGCGGATGACGGACTTCGGAACGGAGGTGGCCGGCGTGAGCGCCCATACGGTGCTGCGCAAACCGCGATCCAGCGGGTGGGAGTCGGGGGCCTGGATGCTCGATTTCCTCGGCTCGTGGGAGTGGACCATTCCCGGCGGCACCAGCGAGATCCAGCGCACCATCATCGGGGAACGCGGACTCGGCCTGCCCCGGGAACCGGTGGTGCCGCGATGACCGGGCAGCTGTCGGAGCCGGTGACCGGCTTCGCGGAATTGCACGACGACCTGCGCGCGGTGGCACGGCGCGTACTCGGCGCGACCGCACCGGGCGAGCCACAGGACTGGACGCCGATCGCGGCCTCGGGGTGGCCGGGGCTCGAGGTGGCCGCCGAATTCGACGGTGCCGCCGCGACATTCGCCGAAGTGGCGGTGGTGCTGCGGGAAATGGGCCGCGCCCTCACCCGCAGCCCCTTCGCCTCGATGGCGGTGCTGGCGCTGCCCGCGCTCGCCGCGGCGGCGCCGGGCGCCGCACGCAACCGGCTGTTGCGCGCGGCGGCCGACGGCGCGGCCGTGCCGATCGTGGTCGCGGGCGGGGATGCCGCGCCGCCGTGGGGCGGGTCCGGCGGGTTCGTGCCGTTTCGTATCGAGCGCCGCGACGATGGAATATCTCTCCGTGGTACAACGGAATTCGTTGCCGACGTCGCATCGGCGACCACCTTGTTGATTCCGGCGGCGGAACCGGACGGATCGACGGTTCTGGTGGCGGTATCACCCGGCGCACCCGGTATCGCGGTCGCCGAGCAGCCGATTCTCGACGGGACCCGCACCATCGGTGCGGTGCGCGCCGAGGACGCCCGCATCGAGGCGGATTCAATGTGGCGCTGGGCCGATGTCGACCCGCTCCGAGCGCTGTTCGAGCGGGCCGCGCTGGCCACCGCCATCGACAGTGTCGGACTCGCCGAGGCGGCGCTGGACGCGACCGTCACCCATGTGCGTACCCGCGAACAATTCGGCCGACCCGTCGGCTCGTTCCAGGCGGTGAAACACGCGTGCGCCGATATGCTCGTCGCCCTGCGCGTCGCCGGCCGGCTCGTCGACGACGCCGTGGCCGCACACGTCCTCGGCGCGGCGGATGCGTGGATCCCGATCGCCCGAGCCAAATCCCACGCCTGTGCCGCCGCCGTCGACATCGCCGGAAAGGCCATGCAACTGCACGGCGGAATGGGCTACACCTGGGAGAGCGGCATCCACCGCTACCTGGAACGCGCCACCCTCAACCGCGCGCTGTTCGGATCTCCGGCCGACCATCGGGCGCATCTCGCCCGCCGCTACCGGGATCCGGGCTTCACACCCTGAGGAGTGACTGCGGGTCAGCGGGCGGTCCACCCACCGTCGACGACGATGGTCTGGCCCGTCACGTAGCCCGCGGCGTCACCGGCCAGCCAGGCGACCGCGCCCACCACGTCCTCCGGTGTGCCGTGGCGGGGCAGGGGAGTGTTGCGGCGGAGGTATTCGCGGGGACGCTCGTTGTCGTAGAGCGGGGCGGTGATCTCGCTGCGGAAGAAGCCCGGCGCGACCGTGTTCACCCGGATGGAGTGGCGGGCCCACTGGACCGCCAATTCGGCTGTCAGACCGGACAATCCGGCCTTGCTGGCGGCGTAGGACGCCTGCGGGATGCCGGGGATGCCCACCCGGCCGCTGATCGAGGAGATGTTGACGATACTGCCGCGGCCGACCGCGCCCATATGCTCGAACACCGCCTGCGACAGCAGCAGCGGTGCGGCCAGATTCAGCTCCAGGGTGGACCGGATGGCGGGCAGCGGTTCGGCTTCCGCGCGTTCCTCGGTGAACATGGTGCCCGCCGCGTTGACCAGTATTTCCGGTGGACCGAGCCCGGCGGCCGTGGCCTCGGCGATGGCGCCGACCCGGTCCAGCTCCGACAGGTCGGCGGTGACGGCGAGGCCGTCGATCTCCTCGGCCAGTTCCCGCAGCCGATCACGCCGGCGCGCCACGACCGCTACCCGCGCGCCGAGTCCAGCGAGGGTGCGGGCCACGGCTGCCCCCAGGCCCGACGACGCGCCGGTCACGATCGCGACCCGGCCCTTCAGGTCGAAGACGTCCGCCCCGCCGGAGCTGTGCTGTCCGGTCACCGCGTATTTCCTTTCGCCGCAGCAGGTTTCATGAGGTGCGCCGGACGGTCATGACGGTTCCCCGAGCCCTGCGGTCACCAGCGCCGCGAGTTCGGTGCGCTGGATCTTGCCCATCGCATTGACCGGCAGCGCCGGCACCCGGACCCAGCACTCGGGCACCTTGTAGCTCGCGAGTTCGCGCCGGCACCAGGCCGTGAGCGCATCGAAATCCAGTGCCGGGCCGGAACTTTCGACGACAGCAGCGACGCGCTGGCCGAGCCGTTCGTCGGGTATCCCGCAGACCGCGGCCGCGGCCACTCCCGGATGTCCGGTGATGACGCGTTCCACCTCGAGCGGATAGACGTTCGCGCCGCCCCGGATGATCACCAGCTTCTTGCGGTCGATCACCCGCAGCCAGCCCCGCTCGTCCACGGTTCCGATATCGCCGGTCGGCAGCGGCGGCGGTTCGCCCGGACGTACCCGGCCGTCGGACCAATAGCCGAGCATCGGAGTCCATCGGCCCGCCCACGGCCCGGCCGCTGCGGGGGCCAGCCGCAGTTCACCCGATTCACCGGCGGGCAGGCGTCGGCCCTCGTCGTCGTAGGCGGCGACGTCGAATTGCGGTGTCACCCGGCCGCTCGTACCCGGCCGCCACGCCGATCCGGGCGGGTCGATCGACACCACGGTCGGCGCCTCGGTGAGCCCGTAGGTGACCCGCGGAACCAGACCGTGCGCCTCGGCGAAGGCGTCGCGCACGGCGTCGGAGGTGTCGCTGCCGCCGCTCCACACCTCACGCAGCGAGCTCAGATCGGCGCTGCGCCGGGCCAGGTCGTAGAGCTGGGCGGGCGCTCCGTTCCACACCGTAACCCGATGCGCGGCAATCCATTCCGCCACGCCCTCGGCGTCGCGGCGATTCATGATCACCGCGGTCCCGCCCGCCTGCGCGGTGGTGAGAGTGGACAGGATCATCATGTTGAGAATGGTCAACGCGAAACTGTCACCGCGGCGCAGATCCGGCCCCCAGCTGCGGGTGGCCACCGTGACCGCACCCGGCAGCAGCATCCCGCGCTGGGAATGCACGACCGCCTTGGGAACGCCGGAGGTGCCGCTGGTGAACGCGATGCCGGCCGGCGCGTCGGGATCGGTCTCGACCCGCGGCGCCGGATCCGTTGTGCGGAGCAGCCCGGCCCACCGGTCGGGATCGACCGCCCGCGCGACCCGCGCGTCGAATCGCGGCCCCGCCAGGACGACCGACGGCTCCACCAGATCGCACAGCAGTTGCTGTTCGGATGCCGCGGACGCCTCGCCGATTCCCGCCCATACCGCGCCGATCCGCTGCGCGCCGTGAAACGCCGCCACGATGGGCAGGTCGTTGGGCAGACACGCCGCGACCCGATCGCCCGGGCGCACCCCCAGATGCCACAGCGCACCGGCCGCCCGCGCCGCCGCGGCGTCGAGTTCGGCATACGTCCACGCGCCCGATGCCGCTTCGATCGCGGTGGCGTCGGGGCGGGTAGCCAGCACCGGATCGAGGATCGTGGCCACCGATGCGGGAATCCGCACGCCGTTGTTGTCACTGCCCACCGAACATTGATATCACTATCCTTGTAAAGATTCATCAGATAGCCTGAAGATGTTGCCCCAGAGGCCCGTTCGCGACTCCGCGGCCGGTGGGCTTCGATTCCGCGTGCCCGGATGCCGTCGTCGCACCCGTCCGGAGCCGGTCGTCGTGCGGGGAGTGTCGAACGAGGAGGCACCGATCATGCAGCCGTCGAACACCGCCGCCGGTCCGCTGGCGGGAGTGCGGGTCATCGACCTGACCGCCATGGTCATGGGCCCGTACTGCACTCAGATCATGGCCGATATGGGCGCGGAGGTGATCAAGGTCGAACCGCCCGCCGGGGACAACACCCGCTACATCTCCGCCGGTCCGGAACCCGGCATGGGCGGGGTGTTCGTCAACGTCAACCGCGGTAAGCGCAGCGTGGTGCTGGATCTGCGTACCGAGTCCGGCAAGGCGGCGCTGCGCGACCTGATCCGCGGTGGCGATGTCTTCATCCATTCGATGCGCGGGCGGGCGATCACGGCGCTGGGCTTCGACTATCCCGCGGTGGCGGCACTGAACCCGGCGATCGTCTACACCAACTGCTACGGCTACGGCCGCCGCGGCCCGGACGCGCATCGCACCGCCTACGACGACACCATCCAGGCCGAATGCGGACTGCCCTACGTGCAACAGCGCCTGACCGGCAACACCGCGTACGTCGGCACCATCATGGCCGACAAGGTGGCCGGCCTGACCGCCCTGTACGCGACGGTCATGGCGCTGTTCCACCGGGAACGCACCGGCGAGGGCCAAGAGGTCGAGGTCGCCATGTTCGAGACGATGGCGGCGTTCATGCTCGTGGAGCACGCCGCGGGCGCGCTGTTCGAACCGGCGCTCGCGCCGCCGGGATATCCCCGCGCGCTGACGCCCGACCGCAAGCCCTACCGCACCGCCGACGGATACCTCGCGGCGCTGGTCTACAACGACAAACAGTGGAACGCGTTCGTCGACGCGGTGCGCCCGCCCTGGGCCACATCCGAATTCGCCACCCTGGCGCAGCGCGCGGCGCGGATCGACGAGGTCTACGCCCTGCTGGCCGACACGTTCCGGGAACGCACGACACAGCAGTGGCTGGAGCTGCTCGGTGCGCTCGACATCCCCGCCGCGCCGGTGAATTCGCTGGAGGCGCTGTTCCGCAATCCGCATCTCGAGGCGGTCGGCTTCTTCGAAACCGTCGACACGCCGAACGGTCCGGTGCGGTTCCCCGGGCCGCCCGCGTGGTTCTCCCGCACTCCGGGTCGCGTGGCCGGGCCGGCGCCGCGGCTGGGTGCGCACACCGCCGAACTCGTCGGCGATCGGGACAGCGGTTTCGCGCGCGCCGGTGAAAGCGGGGGCGCCGCATGACGGTCGTGCGCGATCCCGCGGCTCTGGATCTGAGCGAATTCCTCCGGCCCGGCGATCATCTCGTGATCGGGCAGGCCTGCGGCGAACCGCCGACGCTGGTCGAAGCGCTGTTGCGGCAGGCCGCGGGCATCGGCGGGCTGACCGCCTTCATCGCCACCAGCTTCTCCGGATCGTTCACCCCGGCCGCCACCGCGGGCCTGCGAATGTGCAGTATGGGCGCGATCGGCGCGCTGCGCGGCCTCACCGCCGCGCATGCGCTGGAGGTGATCGCCTGCCATGTGGGGCAGATCGGGCCGATGCTCGAATCCGGTGCGCTGCGCTGCGATTGCGCCTTCGTTCAGGTCGCGCCCGCCGACCGGCACGGCGACCACAGCCTCGGGTTGGTGAGCGACCATGTCGCCGCGGCGGTGCGCGCCGCGCGGGTGGTGGTCGCCGAGATCAACGAACAGGTGCCGTGGACCTACGGCGAATCGATTCCCGGCAGCGCGATCGACTACGCCGTCGAGGTCTCGCGACCACCGGTCACCGTCGCCCCGCCGCGAATCGGGCCCGTCGACGAGGCGATCGCCCGCCATGCGGCCGCCTACATCGGCGACGGCGCCGTGGTGCAGACCGGCATCGGCGCGGTGCCCGACGCGCTGTTCCGGATGCTGAGCGACCGGGTGGATCTCGGCGTCCATTCCGGGATGGTCGGCGACGGCATGGTGGATCTGGTCGAGGCGGGCGCGATCACCAACGCGCGCAAGCCCATCGACACCGGCGTCTCGGTGACGGGTGCGCTCATCGGCACCCGCCGGCTCTACGATTTCGCCGATCGCAACCCGTCGATCCGCATGTGCCCGGCCACCTACACCCACGATGCCGCGGTGCTGGCCCGGCTCGACGATCTGGTGTCGATCAATTCCGCGGTGGAGGTCGACCTCACCGGACAGGTCAACGCCGAACAGCACGGAACCGCATATCTCGGCGGCACCGGCGGACAGGTCGATTTCGTGCGCGGCGCGGCCCGCGCCCGCGGTGGGCACGCCATCATCGCGCTGCCCGCCACCGCGCAGGGCGGCACCGTGAGCCGGATCAGCGCCACTCTGTCGGGTCCGGTCACCACCGCACGCAGCGAAACCGACATCGTCGTCACCGAATTCGGCGCGGCCGAGCTCGCGGGGCGCACGCTCGCCGAGCGGGCGCGCCGGTTGTCCGCGATCGCCCATCCCGATTTCCGCGAAGACCTGGAACGGGCCGCGGCCGAGATCACGAAGCGAGGATTCTGAATGACCGGCACACCCGCGACCGATGCGACCGGCGGCGAGGCGGTGCTGTTCGACGCCCGCGCCGACGGCATCGCCGTCATCACGCTGAACCGCCCCGCCACCCGCAACTGCCTGGACGCCGACATCCGTGCGGGGCTGTTCGCCGCCTGGGACCGTTTCGAACACGACGCGGCGCTGCGGATCGCGATCCTCACCGGCGCGGGGGACAAGGCCTTCTGCGCCGGAGGGGATCTGAAGGAGATGGTCGCCACCGGTATGCAGGCGCCGCCGCGTGACATGTACCCGCTGCCGTACGACACCGTCGAGTTGTCGAAACCGACCATCGCCGCAGTGAACGGCGCCGCGTTCGCCGGCGGATGGATGATCGCGCAGGCCTGCGATCTGTGCGTCGCGGCGACGACCGCGCGTTTCGCGGTCACCGAGGTGAAGGTCGGCCGCAGTTCCCCGTGGGCGGCGCCGCTGATCCATATGATCCCGCAGCGCGTCATGATGGAACTGCTCTTGACCGGCGCCCCCATCGACGCGCGGCGAGCCTACGAGATCGGCCTGGTCAATCGCCTCGCCGAACCCGAACGACTACTGGACACCGCGATCGATCTGGCTCGCGAAATCCTCAGCGGCGCACCGCTTTCGGTCCGCGCCGCCCGCGAGACGGTTATGCTCGCCACCGAGATGGGCCGTTCGGCGGCCCTGCAGGCGGCCCGGGCGGCCAGTGAACGCTGCTATCACAGCGAGGACGCGCAGGAGGGGCCGGCGGCCTTCGCCGCGCGCCGGGCGCCGGTGTGGAAGGGGCGTTGACCGATGCCGGGCGGGTCGTGTCATGCGCCTGCCGCGTCGGATGTGACCTGAGGCAAAAGTCGGCACAAATGAGACCCTTGTCACACAGAACAAACCGACCTACTGTGTGTTCAGTAGGTTGCTTCGACCAAAGGAGTTCGGTGTCCGGTCAGCGACGGCCAGCCAACGTTCGGGCCTACGACACGCTGCTCGCCAAGGGGGAGGAGCGCAAGCTGCGCATCCTCGCCGTGGCGCAGCGGATGCTCGCCCGCAACGGGTGGCGGTCGACCACGCTCGCGCAGATCGCCCGGGAGGCCGGAGTCACCCCGGCCGGGCTGCTGCACCACTTCGAATCGAAGGATCAACTGCTGCACGCGGTCCTGGAGGCCCGCGACACCGACGACGAACTGCATGCGGATCTGGAAGGCGAACTGCCCGAGCAGATCGCCGGTGTCGCCGATCGCTTCCGCCGCGCACCCGATCTGATCGGCATGTACGCCGTGCTGCTGATCGAAAATCTGGAACCCGATGCGCCGCTGCACGATCGCCTGCTCGATCGCTACCGTGCGGCGACCGATCAGGTTGCCGACAGTATCCGGCGCGGACAGCGCTGCGGGCGCTACAGCGCCGATGTGGACCCTGCCGTCAAGGCTGTGGAGATAGTCGCTTTTCTCAATGGAATGGAAACGTCATGGCTGCTCGATCCCTCGATTCCACTGACCAAGGTGTTCCAGGAGTACGCTCGGTCGCTCGAACGCGAGCTGACGCGCAGCGACGTCCATTGAGGTACCGGCTGGGTGTGGTGGCGCCGACGGTGACCGAGGTGGTGCGCTGCGCCGGCGGCTGGCTGTTCGATCGCGGGATGGCGGGCTGGGAGGTCACCGTCATCGTCGGCGATCCCACCCACGCTCGCGCGCTCGAGATTCTCGGCGCCGTGGTACTCGATATGGAGGATTCGCTGTCCTCGCCCGTGCACGGCCCGCACCCGCATGCGGTGGCGCTGGCCGGCGAACTGTTCGAAACCGATCACCGCATTCGCTGCGGCGTCCTCGACACACTCGACCGCGGACTGTCCGAGGTCACGCTGCTCGGCGAGTTCTGTCCCGATGAACTCGACTGCCGGGTCGATACCGTGCAGCACCGATTGAGTGTCGCCGCACGGGCTTTCAAGCGGCAGGCCCTCGCCGCCGCGGGGATACCGGCCACCTCGGTGGCTCCGCTGGAGACCTTCCGCAGCGGAGCGCCGGTGTGGGCGCCGCCGGTGGATCTGGTGCCGGTGGCGGGTTAACCGCCCGCCCTGTCGCCGTCCTCGTCGATGTCGATGACGACCTTTCCGACCGCGTGCCCGTCGGCGACCAGCCGGAGGGCCGCGGTGGAGTCGGACAGCGCGAAGCGGGCGCCGATATGCGGGCGCAGGCCGTCGGCGAGCAGCCGGCCGAGTTCGCGCTCGTTGCGGTCGAATTCGGCCCGATCGATATCCTGGAACTGGAAGCCGAGCACATGAATGCCTTTGACCAGCACCAGGTTCAGCGGAATCCGGGGAACCGTGCCGGCGGCATAGCCGACGGTGACGAAACGCCCGCCGCGGCGCAACGACCGCAGCGCCGGTTCGCTGAGCTCGCCGCCGACCGGATCGATGACCGCATCGGCGCCCCCCGGCAGCGCGGCACGTAACCCGTCGCGCAGATTCCCACCGCGGTGGTCGATCAGATGCGCGGCCCCCAGAGATCTCGCCACCTCGAGTTTGGCGGGGGAGGAGGCCACCGCGGTCACCGACAGCCCGAGCCGGGCACCGAGCGCGACCGCCGCCGACCCGACGCCACCCCCGGCGCCGAGCACGATCAGCTCCGCGCCCGCCGACACCCGTGCCACCGACCGAATGCAGTGGTACGCGGTGCGATACGTGACGCCGAAGGCGGCCGCGTCGGCGAAATCGACGCCCTCCGGAACGTGCGTCAGCTTGCCGGCCGGGACCGCGATCTGTTCGGCGAACGCGCCGTGCAGGCCGGTGCCGCACACGCGATCGCCGATCGCGATCGGCCCGCGGCCGGGACCGAGCGCGACGACCTCGCCGGCGAATTCGCTGCCCGGGACGAACGGCGGGGGCACGCTGATCTGATACTCGTTCGCCACGAGCAGGACATCGGGAAAGTTGACCGCGGCGGCGCGCACCCGCACCCGGGCCTCACCGGTGCCCGGTTCGGGAACCGGCCGCTCCTCGATGCGCACCACCTCCGGTGGCCCGTACTCCGGGCACACCGCCGCCCGCATCCGGCTCACTTGCCCTGCCAGCGGGGTGTGCGACGTTCCAGGAATGCGCGGGCGCCCTCCGTGGCGTCGGCGCTGGCGAAAACCGTGGTCTGCCAATGCTTCAGGCGTTCGGTGGCCGCGGCGTCGTCGGTGACCGCCAAGCGGGCGAGTTCCTTGGAAGCCGCCAAACCGAGCGGTGCGTTGGCGGCGACAGTGGTCGCGAGGGCAACCGCGGTGTCGAGAACGTCCGCCGGTGCGGCTACCGCGTTCACCAGACCGATCCGCTCGGCGCGCTCGGCATCGATGAGCTGTCCGGTCAGCAGCAATTCGAGAGCGATGCCCAGGGGAATGCGCGTGCCGATACCGGTGCCACCGCCCGCGGCGAAAAGTCCGCGCTTCACCTCGGGGAGCCCGAACTTCGCTGCCGCGGAGGCCACGATCACATCGCAACCCATGAGCAGTTCCAGGCCACCGCCCACCGCGGTGGCATTGGCGGCGCCGATGACCGGAACCGGCGTGCGGCCCGAGGCCATGCGGGCGTAGGCCTCGAGAGCGCTGCGTTCCTCGGGTGACTCCGCGTGTGTGCCGGAGCCGTCGGAGAATTCGCGCAGATCCATCCCGGCACAGAACGCGCGGTCGCCGGTGCCGGTGAGCACCAGTGCGCGGATCTCCGGATCGGTTTCGGCGGTCAGCACCGCCGCGCCGAGACCGCGTAATACGATGCCGTTGAGTGCGTTTCGCGCATCCGGGCGGTTGATCCGTGCGATCAGCACCGCGTCGCGGCGCTCGACGACGACCTGGTCGGTGGATTCGGTGGTGCTCATCGGTACTCCGTACTCTCGGCGAGGTCGGCGGCCTCGCGCATCAACTTCGGCACGATCGGGCCGAAGGACTGCAATTTGACATCGTCTCCGGCGCGCTGGAAACCGCGTTCCAGCACGATCGCCAGCTTCCATTTCGCCAGGATCAGGTAGTAGTCGAGGTCGTCGACCTGGCGGCCGGACACGTCCGCGTAGCGCGCGACCAGTTGGTCGCGCGACGGCATACCGCGCAGATCCACATAACTCACTCCCGCGGCCTCCGGTGCGGAGGTGTCCTCCGGCCAACTCTGCACCATCCAGGCGAGATCGAGTTTCGGATCGCCGACCGTTCCCATCTCCCAGTCGACCAGCGCCGCCAGCCGGGCGGGCGCGCCGTGTTCGAACATGACGTTGGCGAACTGGTAGTCACCGTGCATGAGGCCCGGGATGTAGTCGAGGGGCCGGTGCGCGCGCAGCCATGCGGTGGCCTCGGCCATCCCGTCGAGGTCGCGGCCGCGGTGGCGGGCGAAGAAGTCGGTCCAGCGCTGGACCTGCCGTTCGTGGAAGCCGTCGGGACGGCCCAGATCCTGTAATCCCTTGGCGCGCCAGTCGACTCGCGACAGCAGGGCGATCCCTTCGGCGAGCCGGTAGGCCAGGCCGGCCCGGGCGCCGAGGTCGGTGTCGAACGGCGCCGGCCAGCGTTTGCTGTCCATCGGCGACCAGCCGTCCACATAGCCCATCAGGTAGAAGGTGCGGCCCAGCACGGAATGGTCGGTGCAGACCGCGACCGCGGGCGTATGCGGCACGTCGGTGCCCTCCAGGGCCGCGGTGATCCGCCACTCCCGCTCGATCCCGGCGTCGCGTTCGGGTGGTGCGCCGGCGGGCGGGATGCGCAGGACGCAGCGATGGTCGCCGCGATCGATCAGATAGATCTCGTTCTGGGTGCCGCCGGAGAGGTACCGGGCCTGCGCCGGTTCGCCGCGGCCGGGCAGGTCGCGGGCGTCCATCCACTCGGCGAGGCGGGCGGTGTCGATCACTGGTTACCTACTTCGTGTTCGAGATAGTCGGCGAATTTCGCGCGCGCGGCGTCGAGCTTCTTCGGAATCCACTGGCTGGGCCACAGATCCTCGCTCGGGCGGTACTCGCGCAGTACCTGTTTGGCGACGGTGCCCTTGTGTACCTCGGTGGGCCCGTCGGCCAGCCCCATCACCCCGGCGCCGTGGATCATGGTGAAGAACGGCATCTCGTTGGTGACCCCGAGCGCACCGTGCACCTGCATCGCGCGCCAGGCGATATCGTGCAGCACGGTCGGCATCACGACCTTCACCGCGGCGATGTCCTTGCGCACCTTGCGGTAGTCGTTGTATTTGTCGATCTCCCACGCGGTGTAGAGCACGAACAGCCGGAACTGTTGCAGCTGGGCGTAGGAATCGGCGATATAGCCCTGCACGAACTGTTTGTCCGACAACCGGCTGCCCGCCGTTTCGCGGCTCAGTGCCCGCTCGCACATCATGTCCAGCGCGCTGCGGGCCAGTCCGATGGTGCGCATGGCGTGATGGATGCGGCCACCGCCGAGCCGGGTCTGCGCGATCGCGAACGCCTGTCCGGCGCCGCCGAGCAGTGCCGAATCCGGCACGCGCACATTGTCGTAGTGGATCAGCGCGTGCGCGCCGCCGTCGAGCGGCTCGCCGTAGAGCCCGACATTGCGTTCGATGCGAACACCGGGAGTGTCGGTCGGGACCAGGAACATCGACATGCCTTGGTAGGCACTAACATTCGGGTCGGTCACCACCATGACGATGAGAAAGGCCGCGGTGGCCGCGTTCGAGGAGAAGAACTTCCAGCCGTTGATGATCCAGTCGTCGCCGTCGCGCACGGCGGAGGTGGTGAACCGGGTCGGGTCGGCGCCGGCCTGCGGTTCGGTCATCGAATAGCTGGAAAACAGGTCACCCGCGAGCAGCGGCCGCAGGTAGCGCCGCTTCTGCTCCTCGGTGCCGAAATGCGCGATGATCTCGGCGTTGCCGGTATCGGGCGCCTGGCATCCGAAGATCACCGGCGCCCACGACGACCGCCCCAGAATCTCGTTCAGCAGCGCCAGTTTCAGCTGCCCGTAGCCCTGCCCGCCGAGATCGGGGCCCAGATGCGTGGCCCACAGCCCCTGGTCGCGCACCTGCTGTTTGAGCGGATCGAGCACGGCGCGGCGGGCCGGGTCCGGCGGCACGAACTGCTCGTGCGGCCAGAGCAGGTCGAGCGGTTCGACCTCCTCGCGGACGAACGCATCGGCCCAGTCCAGCTTTTGCTGGAACTGCGGATCGGTCTCGAAGTCCCACGCCATTGCGCCTCCTCCCATTCGGTGGAAATGTGATTCTCATGAAGAAGAATAGCATTCTTGACACGGCGACTGGCATTTCGGCGAGCGGGAACGGATGAGGGCCGCCGACCAGTTCCACATCGGCATCGTCGCCGCGGACGTGGCGGCCACGACCGCGGCGCTGTCGCAGGTGCTGGGCTACGAGTGGGGTATCGAGACGGGCGGGCCGCTCACGGTGGTGTCGTCCTCCGGTGAACAGGCCGTCGATATCCGCTGCGTGTACTCGACGACCGTGCCGCGTGTGGAGGTGATCCGGGCGGTGGCGGGCACCCTGTGGGAACCGGTGTCCGGCAGCGGCATTCACCACGTCGGCTACTGGTCCGACGACGTGGCCGCCGATATCGCGGAACTGGAGCGAACCGGATACACGGTGGAGGCGATGCGGCCGGGTCCCGGCGATGCGCCGCTGTTCGCCTTCCTGAACGGCCCGAACGGCTTCCGCGTCGAATTGCTCACGCGCGCCGCCGAATCCGGCCTGGCCCGCTGCTGGGCGGCGCCGGGCGACGAACGACAGAACGAAGGTGATCGAGGATGACAGCGGTAGGGCTGGTGACCGGCGCGGGACGCGGGATGGGCCTGGAATGTGCCCGCGCGCTGGCGCAACGGGTGGATGTGCTGGTGCTGGCCGATCGGGACGAGGCGGGTGCGGCCGCGGCCGCGCGGCAGCTGACGTCCGGGCATACCCGGGCCGAGGCGTTCGTGGTCGACGTCGCCGATCGCGAGCGGGTCTCGGAACTGGCGGAATATGTCGGCGGCCGAGGGCAATTGCGTGCCGTCGCGCATGCGGCGGGGATCTCGCCCACGATGGCGGACTGGCGCCGCATCTTCACCGTGGACCTGATCGGCACCGTCCACCTGCTGGACGCGTTGCGGCCCCTGGTCGGTCCGGGCACGGCGACGGTGGTGTTCGCCTCGATGGCGCCGCTGCTGGATCCGAACCCACCGGATCCCGCCGCCCTCGCCGTGCTCGACGATCCGCTGCACGAGCATTTCCTCGACCGGATCCGCGAGACCGTGGGCCCGGCGGTGGAGCATCCGGGCATCGCCTACGGGTGGGCCAAACGCGGTGTGCAGCGGCTGGTCTGGCGGGAGGCAGTGCGGCTGGGACTCTCCGGAGGGCGGATCTGCTCGGTTTCGCCCGGCATCATCGACACCCCGCAGGGCCGCCAGGAAGCAGCCGAACACGCGACCATGCGACAGTTGGTCGAGCGCACGCCGCTGCGCCGGGAAGGGCGTCCCGAAGAGGTGGCGGCCGTGGTGGCCTTCGCGCTCTCGGACGCGGCGAGCTTCCTCAACGGCACCGACCTGGTCGTCGACGGCGGCGTGACGGCGGCGCTGCGGGCCGGGCCGGACGCGCGGCGGTGAGCGACGACGTCGCGGCCCGGATCGCCCAGCGGGCACTGGCCGAACGCGGCGCCGCCTACACCGCCGAGGTGCGGCGGCTGCTGGATGCCGGGTTGGCGGTGATGCGGCGCTGCGGCACCGAGTCGCGGCCGCGGGTCGCCGATATCGTCGCCGTCGCCGGCTTGTCCAACGATGCCTTCTACCGGCATTTCGCCTCCAAGGACGCGCTCGTCGCCGCCCTCCTCGAAGACGGAACCGCCCGGCTGCTGGACTATCTGGACCATCGGATGGGCAAGCGGCTCACCCCCGAGGAGGCGGTGCGCGAATGGGTGGACGGCGTGCTGTCCCAAGGGGTCGGCGAGGTCGCCGCGACCACCCGGGCGGTGATGTGGAATGCCGGCGGTCTGGCACAGGGGCTGGTGACCGGACCGCCGGAGGCCAGTGCCCGGCTCGCCGAGTTGTTGCGGGCGCCGTTCGCCGCAGTGGGTTGCGAGCACCCGGATATAAATGCCGCGCTCGCCGCGCACGCGGTGGTGGGCCGCCTCGCCGAACTGCTGTGGCGGCGAGTCGAACCGACCGCGGGGGACGTGGAACGCGTCACCGACTTCTGTCTGCGCGCGGCGCGCCCGGCCCACTGAGGGGCGCGAGTGCGGTGAGCGGCCGTTGTGGTGCGAGCCGCACGGCCGCGACCGGATGGGGCGTTCAGACTCTGGTCTCGGCCATATCCACTTGGCGGGCGGCGTTGGCCAGCGCGGTGACGACGCAGGTGCCGATCCGTCCGGCCCGGTCGTAGAGGGTGGCGGTGCCGACCGCGATGCCGTCGGCCGACATATGGTCCTGCGCATGCAATCCCAGCTCCCGCCCCTCCGGCAGCCGGGTCAGGGTGAGAGTGACGTCGCTGTTGATGTAGCCGACGCCCTCGGTGCCCCAGTTGCAGACCAGATTGGTGGTATCGGCCAGGAACGCCGCGCGCTGGAACGGCGTGATCGCCTCACCCTCGACCAGCGGCGGCAAATTCTGCCAGACCGATTTGCGCTCCCCGTTCTGCGCGGCGGCGAAGTCGCCGGACCAGTCGCCGTCGCCGCATTTGAACAGCGGTGGCTGGCTGGTCGGCGCGTCCAGGCGCCGGTCGGGTACCGGCAGGGACTGTTCGGCCTGCCAGATCCGGCCCGGAGGTTGCTGTGCGACAGCCAGATACATCACCGACGCTCGCACCCGCACCTCGTCCTGCTGGGTGATCCACGCGTCGGCGACGCGCACCCGGGCGCCCGAGCGCACCACCGCACTGTGCACCGTGATCGGTTCGTTCCGCACCGGGCGGAACAGGTCGGCGGTGAGCCGCGCGGGAACGAAACCGGCGCCCGGGCAGTGGGTTTCCAATTCCCGCGCCAGCAGCCCGCAGATCGCGGGCCCGGCCACGTGATCGGGCGACCATTTGCTCACCGCGAAGTCGCCCGCGACGAATCCCCGTTCGTCGCGGCTGAAGAATGCCATCATCGCCTCGGCCCTTCCGTTCCCGGCCCACTCGAATTAGAACACGTTATAGGACCGAATCCGGAGGCTGCTCACCGGTTCCGGTGAAGCTCCCGGTGGATCGAATGTCAGCAACTGTCGTCACCTAGGATCGGATCATGAGTCGATGGGAACCCGATGCGCGCGGCCGCCTCGCCCGAGCGGCCCTCGAGCTGTATTCCGAGCGTGGGTTCGACGAAACGACGGTGGCCGAGATCGCGGAGCGGGCGGGCCTCACCGAACGCACCTTCTTCCGGCATTTCGCCGATAAGCGCGAGGTGCTCTTCGGCGGTCAGGACCTGCTGAGCAGCGCGATCGCGGAAGCGGTGACCACCGCGCCCGCGGATGCGGACCCGATGGCGACCGCGGTCGCCGCGATCCAGGCGGCCGGTGCGCAGATCCCCGATCTGCCGGCGTGGCAACTGCGGCGGCGTGCGGTGATCGCGGCCAACCCCGCGCTGCAGGAGCGGGAACTCAGGAAAATGGCCGTCCTGGGCGGCGAACTGGCCGACGCGCTGCGGACCGCGGGCGTCGCGGAGGCCGACGCGACCCTCTGTGCCCGGGTCGCGGTGACCGTCTTCGGGATCGCCTTCGATCGGTGGGTCGACGGTTCCTCCACGCGCGAATTGTCACACGTTATAGCTGAGGTATTCGCCGAGCTCAGGACCGCCGTAAGCGCCGGACGGACGGTTGCGGAGGGCGAGCGGGCGGGTGACCCGGGGTGACGGACGGCACACGATGTGCATAAGGTGACGAGGAACGACACGTCCAGCCCGACCGATGGAGAACGACGTTGAAGACCAGACTGGGCTGCCCCTGCGGTGAACAGATCGTCGGCACAGACGAAGACGACCTCGTCGAGAAGACGCAGAAGCATCTGGCCGAGAACCACCCCGGCCACGACTACTCGCGCGACGAAATCCTCTTCCTCGCCTACTGATTCTCCGCATCGGCGGCCAGATAGCGCATCGGCGCATAGTTCGCCCAGCCGGTCTCCGGCCAGTTGAACCAGCCCGCCGAGGCGCCGGTACCGCCGTCGGGATGCAGGGTCGTTCCCGTCAGATAAGCCGACAACGCCGAGGCGAGGAACACCACGCAGCCCGAGACGTCGCCGACCTCCCCGGGCCGGCCCAGCGGTATGGCGACCCGCACGCCGAGCGGGTCGGTCATCGCCGCATCGCCGTGCGGCATCCGGTGCAGATTCGGGGTCGGCACGTAATCCGGCGCCACATTGTTGACGCGGATGCCGTCGGGTGCGAGTTCGACCGCGAGCGTGCGGGCGAACTGTTCGACCGCGGCTTTCGCCGCCGAATACACGGCGAAACCCGGTGCGGCCCGGTGTGCCTCGATCGTGGTGATGTTGACGATGCTGCCGCCGCGACCGCCCGCCCGGATTCGCGGTACGGCCAGCGCGCAGGCGTGCAGCACGTGGGTGAGATTGCTGCGCAGCAGCGCCTCCCAGCCGTTGGGGCGGGTGTCGGTGAACGGAGCGCGGAAGGTGCCGCCGACGACGTTGACCAGGATGTCGAGCCGGCCCCACCGCGTCTCGGCCGCGTCGAACACCGCGGCCAGCCGGTCGGGATCGCGAACGTCGCCGTGGACGACGACGCCATCGCATCCCTGCGTGTCCAGTGCCGCGCGCATCCGCTCCACGGCGTCGGCATCGATGTCGATGATCGCCGGGCGCACCCCGTTGGCGGCCAGATCGGTGGCGATCGCGTGACCGAGACCGCCTGCGCCGCCGGTGATCACGGCGACCGTGCCGGCCAGGCCTGCGCGCTGTTCGAACCAGCCCGTGGTCATCGCAGGTAGGTGGCGCCGAAGGCGTCGAGGAAGTCGGTGGTCGCCGCGTGGTCGGCGGTGCGGCTGGACACCACGAGCCAGGTGACGCCCGCCTTCTCCAGTTCGGCGAAGGCCTCGAGGTGGCGATCGGCCGCTGCCGGGTCGAGCAGATCCGGGTCGTGGTAGGAGTAGAGCACGTCGAGATCGCCACTGCGCCCGGCGGATTCGGCGCGCGCCCGCACCTCGGTGATCTGTGCGGCGAGCTGCGCGTGTGATTCGAGCGCAGGGGTGCGGGCGGTGGCGCTGAGCGTGGCGCCGCCGGACATCGGCATCCAGCCCTGGGCGCGGGTCGCGGCGCGCTGGCGGCTGGCGGCGGAGTTGCCACCGATCCAGATCGGAATGGGATCCTGCACCGGCCGCGGCCGGGCGATCACCTCCCGGGCATCGAAATGCCGGCCGCGATAGCTGAACGGCTCGCCGCGCCAATGCAGCGGCAACACCTCGAGCGCCTCGTCCAACAGGACGTTGCGTTCCTCGAAATCGACTCCCAGCGCGTGGAATTCGCTCTTCTGATAGCCCGCGCCCACGCCCAGGATCAGCCGGCCGCCGGAGAGTTTGTCGACCGTCGCGGCGGCCTTCGCCAGCAGGAACGGATTGCGGTAGGGCGCGACCGCCAGATAGGTGAGCAGCCGCAGCCGTTCGGTCGCGGCCGCCACATAACCGAGCGCGACCAGTGAATCCAGGGTCTGGTGCCCGCCGTTGTCCAGCCAGCGTGCTCCGGGGATCGGGTGCTCGCTGAGTGACAGGCCGTGAAATCCGCACCGCTCGGCCGTGATCGCGACCTCGCGCAGTGGTCCGGCGTCGAGGACATCGCCGTCGGGTCCCCCGGTCTCCGGATAGTGAAAGATGAAACGCAGGCTCACACATCGAGAGTATCATTCTCGTGATTGCGTAATTAGATTCTCCGCACTGCTCGAACGGGAGGACTGCCGATGGGCGCCGCGCCGATGACTCCGGGCCGGTATGCCGAACGCTGTCCCGATCGGCCCGCGATCGTGATGGGCGAGAGCGGGGAGACGGTGACCTACGCGCAACTGGAACAGCGGTCGCGCGCCAGTGCGCAGGCCCTGCGCCGTCGCGGTCTCGCGGTCGGCGGCCATCTCGCGATCCTGGCCGAGAACACACGGTCGTTTCTCGAAATCGCCTGGGCCGCACAGCGGTGCGGTCTCTACTACACCGCGATCAACCGGCATCTGCGCGCGGGCGAGGTGCAGTACGTCCTCGACGACTGCGGTGCGACCGCGCTGGTCACCACGGCGGCGCAGGCCGAGGTGGTGACCGGGCTGGATCTGCGCCGAATCACGGTGAAGATCTGTGCCGCAGGCGATCTCGACGGTTTCGAACGGTACGACAACCTGCTCGCCGCCGAATCCGGCGACCGGCTGCCGGACGAATGTGAGGGCCGGGAGATGTTGTACTCCGGCGGCACCACCGGGCGTCCGAAAGGGGTGCGTAAACCGCTGCCGGCCACCGCACTCGGGGATCCGCAGGCGCCGCCGGTGCAGATCGCGCGCGGTCTGCTCGCCGCGGGGGCGTGCGAGGACGCGGTCTACCTGTCACCGGCTCCGCTGTATCACGCCGCGCCGCTGGTCTTCGCCATGTCGTGGCAGCGCCTCGGCGCCACCGTAATCGTGATGGAACGGTTCGATCCGCGCCGCTGCCTGGAACTGATCGAGCGCCACCGGGTCACGCACACCCAGATGGTGCCGACGATGTTCGTGCGCATGTTGCGGCTGCCCGACGCCGAGCGCCGCCGATACGACGTGTCGAGCCTGGTCGATGTGGTGCATTCCGCGGCGCCGTGCCCGGTGCCGGTCAAGCGGCAGATGCTCGACTGGCTGGGACCGATCGTCAACGAGTACTACTCGGGCACCGAGGATATCGGCAACACCTACATCGGCGCGCGGGACTGGCTGACCCATCCGGGTTCGGTCGGCCGCCCGGCGCAGCCCTGTCATATCGTGGGCGCGGACGGGCGGGAGGTGCCGGTGGGTGATACGGGGGTCGTGTACTTCGAGGGCGGGCGGCCCTTCGCATACCACAACGATCCCGAGCGCACGGCCGCCGCGGCAGGACCGCACGGATGGCGAACCCTCGGCGATGTCGGCCGCCTCGACGAGGACGGTTTCCTGTATCTGACCGACCGGCTGTCGCACATGATCGTGTCCGGCGGTGTGAACATCTACCCGCAGGAGGCCGAGAATGTGCTCGCGGCCCATCCCGCGGTCCTCGACGTCGCGGTGATCGGCGTACCCGACCCCGAGATGGGGGAGGCGGTGAAAGCGGTCGTGCAACCGGTGGATTCGGCCTCCGCGGGCCCCGCACTGGCCGCCGAACTGATAGCCCTGTGTCGTGCCGAACTCGCCGGGTACAAATGCCCGCGCACCGTGGACTTCGCCGCCGAGCTGCCCCGCGACCCGAACGGCAAACTGTACAAACGACTACTGCGGCAACACTATTGGGATGGTCACGAGAGCCGGATTATTTGAGCTGCTCGCGTCCTCGCTCGATCACCCGCGCCCCGTATTCGGCCATGCGGGCGGTGCCGGGCGACCAGGTTTCGGCCATGACGCCCTCGAGCAGCTGCGCGCGGAGCTCGTCTTCGTCGGCCAGGGCGAAGTAGTGCCGCAGTAGTCGGGTGACGGCCTCGCGGTCAGCGGCCAGTATCTCGGCGGCGAGGGAGTGCGTGAACGGCAGCAATTGCGCGTGGGGCACAACATGATTGACGAGCCCATAGGCGAGTGCGTCGGCGGCGGTGAGGAAATTGCCCGTCAGTGACAGTTCGACGGCCCTGCGCCGGCCGACCGTCCGGGTGAGTCCGACCGTGACCCCGCCGCCGGGCATCATGCCCATCCGGGCGTGGGTGTCGGCGAACCGCGCTCGCTCGGAGGCGATGAGAAAGGTGCACTGCAGGGCCAATTCCAGCCCGCCCGCGACGCATGCGCCGTTGATCGCGCCGATGACCGGTTTGTCGATCACCGGCAAAAATCGGAACAGGCCGTCGGCTCCGCGGCCCGGGCCCGAGCCCGGGGAGCGGGCGGGCCGGCCGGGCGTGTGCGCGGCGGCGGCGCCGATATCGATACCCGCGCAGAAGGCCGGATCGGCTCCGGTGACCACGACGGCGCCCACATCGGGATCCGCGCCCGCGTCGGCGACCGCATCCCACACCGCGTCCATCAGCGCGTGGTCGAGCGCATTGCGGACCGCCGGACGGTGCAGCGTCACGGTCGTGATGCCGCCCGCGTGCTCGACGACGACCAAGGGCTCGGCCATGCGCTGCTCCATTCGAATCAGAACGTCCATCTTTATCTATGAGAATAATGTTCTCATCGTGAAATGGGAGGTGCCCCGTGCGAATCGACACCACGATCGGCGCGCTGGACGACGCCGCGGCGCGAGTTCGCGCACTCGAAGGGCTCGGCTTCGACGGGGTCTGGGCGGGTGAGATGAACGGTGACCCGTTCCTGTCCCTCGCCGTCGCGGCGCAGTGCAGCGACCGTATCGGCCTGGGCACCTCCGTCGCCGTGGCGCTCGCCCGTTCGCCGATGACCGTGGCCTACGCCGCCGACGACCTGCAGCGCTTCTCCGGTGGACGGCTGCGCCTGGGCCTCGGCTCGCAGGTGCGCGCGCATATCGAACGGCGCTTCGCGATGCCGGCCGATCGTCCGGCCGCGCGGATGCGCGAATACGTCCTGGCGTTACGGGCCATCTGGGCGCACTGGCACGAGGGCGCGCCGCTGGCATTCGAGGGCGAATTCACTCGGCATACCCTGATGCCGCGCGACTTCGTCCCGCCCGCACACGATTTCGGCGCGCCGCCGATTCTGCTCGCGGGTGTCGGGCCGGCCATGACCCGCGTCGCGGCCGAGGTCGCCGACGGCTTCATCTGTCACGGCTTCACCACCGCCCGCTGGATCCGCGAACGCACCCTGCCCGCGCTCGGCGCTGCCGCGATGCGCGACGACTTCGAGCTCGTCGCAACGCCTTTCGTCGTCACGGGCACCGGTGAGCAGATCGATCGCGGTGTCGCGACGCTGCGGCGCCGGCTGGCCTTCTACGCCTCCACCCCCGCCTATCGTCCGCTGTTCGACCTGCACGGCTGGGGCGGGGTGAATGCCGAACTGACCGCCCTGTCGAAAGCCGGGCGCTGGGATCGGATGGCGGAGTCGATCACCGACGACATGGTCGAGGCTTTCGCCGTCGTGGCCGCGGTGCAGGACCTGCCGGAGCGGCTGGGGGCCCGCTTCGGTGGCCTGCTCACCCGGCTCTCGTTCGCACCGCCCCGCGATATGCCGGCCGACGAGGTGGCCGATCTGGTCCGGCGGATCCGGCAGGCCTGCGACACATGACGGATCAGTCCGGGCGCGGCCACGGCCGGCCGTCGAGGCGCTCGATATCGGTGTTGAGCCGGCACAGATAGGTCGCGAAGTCGGCGACGTCGGCGGCGGGCCAGGTGTGCAGCACGCGGTCGAGGCTCGCGACCGTGGCGGCCACGGTCTGCTCCAGCCGGCGGGCACCCGCCTCGGTGACCCGGAACTTGCGGGCCGGGCCGCCGTCCGGATCGGCGATGCGGTCCACCAGCCCGGCGCGCACCAATGCCGCCGTCTGCCGGTTGAGCGTGGAGGTGTCGAGACCGAAGGCGGCGCTGAGCTGACCGATCGACATCGGCCCCTGCATCGTCAGCCGGCTCAGTAGGACATAGGCGCTGCGCTCGAGACCGCACCGATCGCGCCGGCTCATCTGATAGCGGCTGAGCAGCATGGTCTCGAATTCGACCGCCGCGATGGGTCGTTCCACGGCGCCCTCCTCTCGTGCGCGACCGAGACGGGTATCACAGCTCGCGCGGGTACACCGTCGAATGCCTCATGGATCGTGACCTCGACGCTGCTGGCCGCTGCCGCCGAGGTCGCCGAACCGGTCACGGCACGGGCCTGAGGCGCTGGTCGGCCGGGTCAACCGGCCGACCAGCCGCCGTCCACCGGCACCACCGCGCCGTTGATGAACGAGGCGGCGTCGGAGGCGAGGAACACGGCGACCTCGGCCATCTGTTCGGGTTCGGCGATACCGCGCATCAGCGACATCACCGGCTGCAGCCGGGTCACCCCATCGAGATCCCATTCCGGGGTGGGCCCGGCGACACCGGTCATCGTCGGGCCGGGCAGGATCGCATTGCAGCGGATGCCGTCCCCGGCATGGATCCAGGCCACGTTGCGGGTCAGCCCCACCACTCCGTGTTTGGCGGCGGTATAGGCGATTCCCGCCGCGCCGCCACGGATTCCGGCCTCGGAGGCGGTGTTGACGATCGAACCGATGCCCTGGTCGAGCATATGGGGCAGCACCGCGCGGGTCATGAGGAAGGTGCCGGTGAGATTGACCGCGACGGTGCGTTCCCAGGTGGTCACCGGGGTGTCGGCCGGCAGGGCCATCTTGTCCATGATTCCGGCGTTGTTGCACAGCACGTCGATGCGGCCGAAGGTGTCCATCGCGGTGCGGGTCGCGCGGGCGACGTCGATTTCGTCGGAGATGTCGACGACTACCGGAATCGCGGCCGCGCCGATCTCCGCGGCGGTACCCTGGGCGCCGTCGGAACTGATATCGGCGGCCACGACCATGGCGCCGCATTTGGCGAATGCGATGGCCATGGCCCGCCCGATTCCGGAGCCGGCCCCCGTGACGATGGCCACCCGATTGTGAAAGTTGCTGGTGCTCAACGGTGTTCCCTCCTCGGTGCGCTGCGGGGCCGCCGGCACGTGTCGACGTCGCCGTTTCAACCGGACATCACTGTCCGGTTGGTAGTGTAGGCCGGTGACCGAGCAGCGTCGAGTGAATCGTGGACCCGGCGCGGCCGCCGCCAATCGAGCGGCTCTGATCGCCGCGGCCCGCGAGGTGTTCGCCGAATCGGGTTTCGAGGCGCCGCTGAATCTGATCGCGCGCCGCGCGGGCGTGGGGCAGGGCAGTCTGTATCGGCACTTCGCCGACCGGGAATCGCTCGCGCTGGCGGTCTTCGAGGACAATGTGGTGGGACTGGAAGCCTATGCGGCACAGGCTGATACCGGATTGGATCAGCTTCTGGAGCGGATCGTGGACCAGGTGGTCACCTCGATCGCGTTCGTCGAATTGATCGATCCGTCGCTGACCGACGGGCGGCTGGCGCGGATGAGCAGCCGGGTGGCGGCACTACTGGGGGACCATCTCGACAACGCCCGGGCGTGCGGCCGTGTTCGCCCCGATCTGACGTGTCAAGACCTCATGCTCGCGTTGGCGATGCTGGCCGCACTGCTGACGCGGGCGGAGGCGGAGGAACGCCGGGTGCTGGCCGCCCGCGGGTGGTCGCTGATCGAACAGGGGTTGCGAGCCTGATGGGCATCAACCGGACCGGACGGCGGAGCTGTCGTCTCGACCGAACGGCGCCGCGGAGATGGCGGCGTCGAGTACGCCGAGGCTGCCGCCGAGTTCGGCGGTGAGGGCGCGGACCACCGCGACGTCCTTGCGCAGGAATTCGCCCACCGCGTCGCCGAATTCGGTGACGGACTTCTTCGCGGCGATGCTGGTCACGACACGTCCGGAGGAACTGGCATGCGGCAGCGCCGACAGCAGAGCCGCCTCCGTGACGCCCAACTGGCCCGCCAGTCGCACCGCCGCGGCGACCAGTCCCGCCTGCGCCGCGAACAGCGCGTTGTTGACCAGCTTCACCCGCTGGCCCGCGCCGAGCGCGCCGACGTGCAGGATCGGATCGGCGTAGGCGGACAGCACCGGCCGCAGATCGGCGGCGGTCTCGTCGTCGGTGCCGAGGAAGACCGTCAGCGTACCCGCGGCGATATCGTGCGGTCCGCCGCTGACCGGTGCGTCGGCCACCCGCACAGCATGCGACACCGCCTGTGCGGCAACGGCGTGCGCGGTGCGCGGATCGCCGGTCGTGTGCAAGGCCAGAATCGACCCGGGGGGCATGGCCGCGGACAGTTCGCCGTCGAGACAGACCTCGCGCACCTGCTCGTCGGAGAACAGGCACATCAGCACTGCGTAAGCCCCGGCGGCGGCCTCGGCGGGGGTGTCCACCGCGCGGGCGCCCGCCGCGGTCACCGCGTCGCGAACCTCGCTGCGCCGCACCGCGACCCGGACCTCGTGCCCGGCCGCGGCGAGGCGCCGCACCATCGGCAGGCCCATCCGCCCGGCGCCGACGAATCCGATCCGCATCCCGGTCACCGCCGCTGATTCATCAGCGCCAGGGTGGCGTCCGCGGCGGTGAGGACGACGCCGGGATCGGCCCCCGCCGCATCGGCCAGGCTAGCCACCAGGGAGACGTCCTTGCGCAGCAGCGCACCGGCGTACTGGGCGAGCCGATCGAGGCTCACCCCGGCGTCGACGATGCGCCCGAGCGCGAAACTGTTCGCGGTGCCGTGCGCGATCACCTCGCCCAGCCGCGCCGGATCCACGCCCAGGCCCGCGCCCAGGGTGAAGGTGCTCATCGCGGTCGCGAGGTTCGCGGTGAACAGCAGATTGTTGAGCAGCTTGGTGACCTGTCCGGAGCCGACCTCGCCGAGATGCACCACCGGGTCGGCGTAGCTGTCGAATACGGGCCGGCAGCGCTGCACGACCTCGGCGTCACCACCGGCCATCACCAGCAGCCGCCCGGCCTCGGCCGCCGGCCCGCCGCCGCTGACCGGCGCGTCGATCAGCGAGATGTTCTGCACCGCAGCGATTTTCGCCAGTTCGCGGCAGGTGTCGGGATGTACCGTGCTGTGCACGGCCACCACACCGCCCGCGGACATCCCCGCGAGCACGCCGTGTTCGCCGGTGAGGACCCCGCGCACGTCGTCGTCGCCGACCACGCAGACACAGACCAGATCGCTGCCGGCGCCCAGTGCCGCCGGCGTCTCGGCGGTCGCCGCGCCGGACTCCGCGAACGGCTCGAGGGTGGCGGCCCGGCGGGCCCACAGCGTCGTCGGATATCCGGCCGCGATGATGCGCCGCGCCATGGGGCCGCCCTGACTGCCCAATCCGATGAATCCGACTCGCATATCCGTACCTCTTCCGTCGAATGCCGCTGTCACGCCGTCGTTTCCGGCTGCTGCGCGGGAGCCGGTGCCGGACGCCAGAAGGTCGCCAGCAGCCCGGCCGTCGCGACCACGGCCACCCCCGCCGCGATCGCACCGCCCGCCCAGCCCACGACCTCGATATCGGTGGCGTGGTCGAGCGAGAGCCATCCCGGGCCCAGCATGGCCGCGGCCAAGGCGGTGACCGCGAGCACCAGTACGTACTCGTAGCCCTCCTTGAAGACGAAGAATCCGTTGGGGCGATGCGCCAGCAGCCCCGCCACGAGCATCACCGAGATGATCGCCGCACACGCCAGCGGCGTGAACAGGCCCATGATCAGCAATGCGCCCGCACCGATTTCGGTGACGACACTCAGCCAGGCCTGCAGGATGCCGTTGCGCAACCCGAGCCCGGCGAACCAGCGGGCGGTCCCGTCGATGCGACCACCGCCGCGCCAATGGTTGTAGCCGTGCGCGATCATGGTCGCGCCGACCACCAGGCGCAACAGCAGCAGTGCCACGTCGGCGACATCCATCTTCGCCTCACCTTCCGGGCCGCGTACCGTCGGCCCCGTCGAATTGGGTTGCAGAGCAGGAGAACCCGTCACCGGCGGCGAGCAGGCACTCCTCGGCGAAGGCCAGCACCCCCAGGTGGTAGGCGCGCGCGGAACGGCCCACGCTCAGGTTGTGCCCGCTGCCCGGCTGCCGGTTGAGTACCACCCGGGGCGCCGCGGTGAACGCCGTGCCGGCATGCGCCATCCCGTCCGGGTCGTTGCGCCACACCCGTTCGTGATCGCCGAGGGTGAAGCGCACCGGCACGCGGATCCGACCGGCGAGGGCCGGGAATTCGGTATCGGCCCAGTCGGTGACGGTCGCCGCTTCCAGCCGGGGTCCGTTCGCGGCGATCGCCGCGCCGCCGACCAGGTCGGGCGGATACAGCCGGGCCGGTTGCCAGAGCAGTTCGTTGAGTCCACGCGGTCGCGCACCGGGCCCGCGCGGCCCGGACAACATCGTCGCGGCCGCGGCGCTGTATTCGCGTCCGGTACCGGCTACTTCGAGGCCCAGCAGGTCGCGGCCGCGATCGTCGGCGGCCATCCGCAGGGCCAGCTCGCACCCGGCCGAGTGGGCGATCAGCAGTATGCCCGCATCGCGCGCGTCGGGAAGCAGTTGTGCCACCGCCGAATACATCAGGTCGACGCGCCGCCGCGGATCCCACAGCCGATCGGCGTGCGGTGCCGACGCACCGTAGCCCGGCCGGTCCAGCGCCAGCACGGTGAAGCCGAGGTCGCGGGCGGTGTGCAGCAGCGACAACTCGGGGTGTCCCGGACAGTCGAAGTAGACCGAGGTGGTAGCGCCGCCGTGCAGCGCGACCAGCACCGCACGCGGCTCTCGCGCCCGCATCAGAAGTCCCGACACCGCGATCCCGCCTGCCTCGGTCACCACCCGCTCCGGTGCCGTGGAGGAACGGTGTGCATCGAGTAGATGCGGCAGTCCGTCGGACGCGGCAGCGATGGGTATGGACGCGCTGTGCTGTGCTCTCGGGCGGGGTGTCGCGGCCGCCACATGGAGATGCCGCGCGGTCCGTGCATGATGGTGCTCCGCCGCTGCCGGCAGCCGGCCGTCCGCCTCCGGCGTGCCGGTCTGCTTCGCTGCCGGCGTGATGGGCCGGCTCGCTGCTGGGGCGGGCTGCTCCGCGGCCGCGGTCATCGCTCGCTCCGCAGCAGCAGCACGCCGCTCGGAGTCAACCCACCGCTGCTGGTGACCGCCACCCGCGCGCCGGCGACCTGACGCGGCCCGCATTCACCGCGCAGCTGGGCGACCGCCTCGTGGATCAGGCCCATGCCGTGGGTGCGTCCGTGCGAGAGCTGCCCGCCGTGGGTGTTGAGCGGCAGAAGTCCGTCGCGCGCGATGTTCTTACCGCCGTCGAGGAAGTCCTTCGCCTCGCCGATCTTGCAGAAGCCCAGTGCCTCGATCCAGGACAGGCAGTTGAAGCTGAAGCCGTCGTAGAGTTCGGCGACGTCGACGTCCTCGGGCCGCAGATCGGTGCGCGACCACAGATGCGCCGACTGCCCGAGCACCTGCGGTTCGTGGGTGAGGGTGCTCTGGTCCCACTCCACCCGCTCCAGGATCTGAGTGCCCACGGCCTCCACGTACACCGGGGGTTTGGCCAGATCGGCAGCGGCATCGGCGGCCGAGACGATCACCGCCACCGCGCCGTCGCAGGGCACGTCGCAGTCGTAGAGGCCGAACGGACTGGTCACCGGCCGTGCCGACAGGTAATCGTCCATGGTGAGCGGATCCCGGTACACCGCAGTGGGATTCAGCGCGGCATTGGCACGCTGGTTCAGCGCGATCCAGCCCAGCGTCTCCTTGGTCGTGCCGTAGCGATGGAAGTGCCGCTGCGCGTTCTGGGCGAGGGTGTGCGCCGCGGAGGTCGCCCCGAACGGCAGCTGCCAGCTGGGGGTGCGGCCACCGCCCAGCGGTGCCGTCGCACCGGCGCGGATCAGTTCGTTGTAGGTGGCCTCCCACACCGTCCGGAAGCACAGCACGTGCCGGGCCAGTCCACCCGCGACGGCCAGCATCGCCGCGATCACCGAGCCACCCGGCCCGAAGGTTTCGATGCCGCCGTTGTACCAGACCGGCCGCAGCCCCAGCGCCGACTCGAGGGCGGTCACCCCGCCCTCACCGAATCCGCCGACGTTCCCGCCGCCCGGGTACGAGGAGATTCCGTCGATATCGGCCATCGTGAGCCCGGCGTCCGCGATCGCGCGTTCACAGGCCTGCACGGTCAGCGCCAGCGGGGGAACCATCAGCCGCCGTCCGATCTCGGACATTCCGATGCCGGTCAGCGCCACCCGATCCTCGAATTTGGCGGCGGAGACCCGAGGCCGGACGTGCTCGGCGAAGCGGTCGGGGTCGATCTCGTCGGCCGGCAGCGGTGCCGGCTCCGGTTGTTCGGCCGTGGGCCGGAACAACGGAAGCCACACGTCCTCGTGCTGTTCGAACACCACCTCCATCCGCATACCGAGCACCAGGTCGGCGGCGTCGCAGCCGATGACGGTGGTGGTCAGGCGAATTCGCGGATCCTCCACCAGCGCGACCTGCCCGACCACATACGGCGGTGGCAGCCCCGGCAGTCCGAACCGCTCGTTGTGCGTGAAGCCGATGAGCGTCGCCACACCGGAGACTTCCCGCACCCCCATCTCGGTGCCCCGGCAATAGCGGCACACCGGCTGCGGCGGATGGATCAGCTCGGCGCAGGTCCGGCACTGCTGGATGCGCAGCCGATCGTCGGCGCCGGCGGTCCAGAAGAACTCGTTCTGCGCGGTGAGTTGCGGTAGCGGCCGCCCGGACGCGGTGGTCACCTCACGCCTCCTGCTTGTCGGTGCGAAATGCGAATTCGGCTGTGCGCGAGGCTCAGTGGATGTCGGCCTGTTCCTTGCGGGCGGTCACCGGCGCCGCGAGCTGTTGCTCCTCGCAGATCGCCTGCAACTTCTCCAGCGTCGCGTCGAGCCCCTCGCCCAGCCGCGGGCCCGGGGTGAAGGTCGCCGGCAGATGCCGCATGCCCTGGATGACGGCGATGGTGTCGTAGTGCACCGTGGTGTCGGGGTCGCAGCGGTAGTCCGGCATCCGGTCCAGCACCGCGAGCAGCATCCGCTTGAATACCGTGCGGGCCAGATTGGAGCCGATGCAGCGGTGGATCCCGAGCCCGAAACTGTAGTGCCGGTTGCGATGCCGGTCGAGGATGATCTCGTTGGGGTCCTCGAAGATCGACGGATCGCGGTTGGCCATCGCCCACGACAACCACAGCCGATCGCCCTCGGCGAATCGTGTGCCGACCACCTCGCAGTCCTCGGCGATGGTGCGGCCGTCGCCCGGGGCCGGCGTGTAGTACCGCAGGAATTCCTCGGTCGCCGAATCGAGCAGGGTCTCGCGTTCTGCGCTGAGGATTTCGCGCTGGTCCGGATGCTCCGACAACCATTCCAGCGAATGCGCGGTGAGCGCCGTGGTGGTGTCGAAACCGCCGCCGATGATCAGTGCCAGCATGCCGAGCATCTCGAGGTCGGGCAGTTGGGCGCCGTTGACCTTCGCCCGCACCACCGCGTCGATCATGCCCGGCCGCGGATTCTCCTTGATCTCGATCAGGTTGTTGAGCAGATCCAGGCCCATCTCCCGGTGCATCGCGGTGATCCGCTCGATATCCGGGGAATCGGGCGGGGTGTAGACCGCGGCATGGACCGGTTCGTTGTAGACCGTCCACTTCTTCAGCGGAATGCCGAGCATCGCCAAGGTGAGAACGGCGGGAACGATATTGGCCAGATCGTCGACGAAGTCGATGCGGCCGGATTCGATCTTCTCATCGATCGCCGCGCGCACGACCTCGTCGATGAACGGAATCCAGCGGTTGACCGCCGCCGGGGACAGATACGGGTTGAGCGCCGACCGCAGTTCACGATGCTCGGGCTCGTCCATCTCCAGGATCCCGCCCCGGATGGCGGCGGCGCGTGGCGGTTTCGGAATCGAAATCCCTTGATAGCCACGGCGTTCCCCGGCGGTGTCGTGATCGTTGGACACGTAGGGGCAGCGGGCGAGCTCGAACACCTCGCGGTTGCCGGCGGCGACCCAGTGGCCACCGTAGGTGTCCGACCAGGCGATCGGGCAGTGCTGCTGCATGTCCTGGGTGATGGACAGGAAATTGTCGCGATACTCCGGGGCGTACCGGTCGAACGAGTACTGCGGTTGTTTCCGCTCGTCGTCCGCCGGTCCGGCCTCGGTGATGTTTTCGGCGGTCACGGCGTTCCTCTCAGGTGATGGTGATCGCTCGTTCCGGGCACGACTGGGCGGCCTCGCGGACCTGTTCCTCCTGATCCGGGGGAACGTCCTCGCTGACCGCCGAGGAGTGGCCGTCGATTTCACTGAGTACGAACGACTTCGGAGCGACCATGGCGCACAGGGTGTGTCCCTGGCAGCGCTCCGGATCGACGCGAACCTTCACGGTGTCTCCCCTTAGATGTGATAGTCGTACCACTTGAGGTATCCGCCGGCGTCCACCCGCATCTGCATGCCTGTGACGTAGCGGGATTCGTCGGAGGCCAGGAACAGCACCATGTTGCTGGTGTCCTCCGGCTCGATCCACGGCACCGGCATGGCCTGCTGCACATGGAACGCGGGCTGCGCGTCCTGCAGGGTCGGCTTCTCGAGATCGGGCCGGAACGAGCGGTACATGGGCTCGCTCTGCAACATGTTCGTATTGCAGTTGGTCGGATGGATGACATTGGCGCGGATATTGCGCGCGGCGATATGCGTCGCCAATTCGTGCATGTACATCGACAATCCGCGCTTGGCGACCATATAGGCGATGCCGCCGGGATCCTTGCCGGGCTGATCGACCTTGGCCACATCCATCAACGCCGCGGTCGAGCCGGTGGCGATGATCGAGGCGCCGGTGTCCAGATACGGCAGTGCGGCGTGCACGGTGTTGATCACGCCGATCAGGTTGGTGTCGATGACGTCGGTCCAGGCCTGCCACTGCGGTTCGCCCTTCATGCCGGCGATGCCGGCCTGGGCCACCACGACATCCAGATGCCCCAGCTCGTCGACGCCGCGTTTCACCGCGTCGCGCAGCGCGGCGATATCGCGGACGTCGGCCTGCACGGCGACGATCCGGCGGCCGGTCTTCTCCACCAGTCGTTCGGTTTCCTCGAGGTCTTCCGGCCGCGCCATCGCATAGCCGATGGTCTCGATGTCCTTGCAGATGTCGACGGCGATGATGTCGGCGCCCTCGGACGCCAGCTTCACCGCGTGACTGCGGCCCTGCCCTCGTGCGGCACCGGTGACGAGGGCGACTTTGCCTTCCACGCGTCCCACTGGTGGTCCTTTCGGTTGTGTTGTGCCTCAGCGCGTTTCGCGCCGGTTAGGTATTGCGGCCGCCGTTGACGCCCAGGATCTGGCCGGTGATGTAGCCGGCTTCCTCGGAGACGAGGAACGCGCAGGCGGCGGCGATGTCCTCGGGCCGGCCGACCCGGCGGACCGGGGTGCGGGCGATGTGGTCCTCGATGGATCCGCCGAGCAGCTGGGCCTGTTCGGTCTTGCGCAGCATCGGTGTATCGATGAACCCGGGCGGGACCGCGTTCACGGTGATGCCCTCCGGGCCGAGTTCCAGGGCCAGCGATTTCGTCAGTCCGTTGACCGCCGACTTCGCCGAGACGTAGTGCGACATGAAGGGTTGCCCGGAATGGGTGCTGGAGGAGGAGATGTTGACGATCCGGCCCCACTGCGCGGCGCGCATATCGGGCAGGACGGCCTGAATGCTGTGGAAGACCCCGTGCAGGTTCACCGCGATGGTGCGTTCCCACTGCTCGAAGCTCAGGTTGGCGAAGCGGCGGTAGCCTTCGGCGCCGGCGGAGTTCACCAGCACCGTCACCGGGCCCAGTTGTTCCCGGATCGCGGTGAGCGCGGCGTCGATCTGGGCGCGGTCGGTGACATCGGCGGTGTGGTCGAATTCGGACTCGCCGGGTTTGATGTCGAGAGTGGCCACGCGAAAGCCGTCGGCGCGCAACCGATTCGCCACGGCCAGTCCGATGCCGGACCCGCCCCCGGTGACCACCGCTGTTCTCACGCCCACGGTTCGGCTCCCGCGATCGTGGTGCGGTGCAGTTCGCGTTCGGAGCTCGCGTCGTAGTGCAGGGCGCGGTGCAGGATTCCGGTGTTGTCCCACACCACCAGATCACCGACCGACCAGTCGTGGGTGTAGGAGAAGCGCGGCTGAGTCGACCACTCCAGGAGTTCGTCGAGCAGTGCGCGGCTCTCGGCCGCGTCCATGCCCACGATGTGGTCGGCGGTGGCGCCGATGACCAGTGAGCGGCGGCCGTCCCGGCGTTGCCACACCAGCGACGTTTCGTGCGTGGGCAGGTGGCGCCAGTCGGCGACCTGCTCGGCGGTCGGGTCGGGGTGCACGAGGCGCTGGGAGGCCTCGAAGCTGTGCACGACGCGCAGGTTGTCGTAGCGCTTGCGTTCGGCCTCGGACAGTCCTTCGTAGGCGGCGTAGGTGCTGGCGAACTGGGTGCCGCCGCCTTCCATCGCCACATGCCGCGCGGTGAGCACGGTGGCCTTGGCCGGCACGTCGTTGGTGGTGTCGTCGATATGCCAGAAGAAGGTGCCCTCGAGATATTTCGCGGCCCGGTTCTTCTCGGGATCCAGTGTGATGGTGAAGATTTCGCGGCCACCGGGAGCGAGCACCGTGCCCAGGCGCCGGCAGAACGCCAGCTGGGCTTCGTCGTCGAGATGCAGTCCGCGGGCCACCAGGACGCCGCGCCACTTCAGGGCCTCGAGGCACCGGCTGATCACCGTGTCGTCGTGCAGATCCTCGACCCCGGTGACCTCCACTCCGATGGTGGGGTTCAGCGCTGTCGTCTCAACCACAAGAATCTCCCTTCCAATTGTGAGAACCGTACTCTCGCTCGGCGTTTCTCCGCAAGGTTTCCCTGGATTCGCGCACGTTCCGAGGGTGACCGGGTAACGGCGGCGATCGGTGGGACGCGTTCGGCCATTGCTGGGGCCGAACCTGCTCGGATACATTATTCTCCATTGTTGAGAATGGAATTTCCATAGACGAGGAGACGGGATGCCACAGGGCAACGCGACGGCCGGCGACGGGCGCGCCGTCACCAGACGAATGCTGATCGACGGTGAACTCGTCGCGGGGGAGCGCAGTTTCGCCTCACTCAATCCGGCCACCGGAGAGATCTACGGGTACGCGCCCGAGGCGAGCATCGCCGACACCGAGGCGGCGATCGCGGCCGCGCGCCGGGCCTTCGACACCACCGACTGGTCCACGAACACCGAATTCCGCGCGCACTGCCTGGAGCAGTTCTACGCGGCACTGCGCGCCAACGTCGAAGACCTGCGCGAGCTGACCATCGCCGAGGTCGGCGCGACCCGGATGATGACCCACGCCAATCAGCTCGAGACACCGTTCGAGATGGTGAAATACTTCGCCGGTCTCACCCGCACCTACCCGCGCACCGAGGAACTCGGCGAGGTGGAGGACCGCGGCCGAATGCACCGTCGCTGGGTGGAGCGCGAGGCCTCCGGTGTGGTCGCGGCGATCGCGGCCTACAACTATCCGCATCAGCTGGCGCTGGCGAAACTGGCGCCGGCGCTGGCCGCCGGTTGCACCGTGGTGCTCAAGGGCGCCCCCGATACGCCGCTGGCCACACTGGCGCTCGGCGAGGTGATCGCGGAGCACACCGACATCCCGACGGGGGTGGTGAACGTGCTGTCCGGATCCGATGTCGAGGTGGGCAGGACGCTGACCACTCATCGCGATGTCGACGTCGTCAGCTTCACCGGATCGACCGCGGTGGGCCGCCAAATCATGTCGGCGGCCGGCGATTCGCTCAAACGCGTCTTCCTGGAACTGGGCGGCAAATCCGCGATGGTCGTGCTCGACGACGCCGATTTCGGCACCGCCGCGATGTTCGGCGCCTTCAGCATCTGCAGCCACGCCGGGCAGGGCTGTGCGATCACCACGCGCATGCTGGTGCCGCGCGAGCGCCACGACGAGGTGGCCGAGATGGTCGCCGGATTCATGTCCAAGGTCAGCTACGGCGACCCGGGCGATCCGAAAAACTATATGGGCCCGCTGATTTCGGAACGCCAGCGCGACAAGGTGCACGGTCTGGTGCAGCGCGCGGTGGAGGCCGGCGCGAAACTGGTGTGCGGCGGGGAGAAGGTCGACCCCGGCTACTTCTACGCCCCGACCCTGCTCGCGGGCGTCGACCCGGACAGCGAGATCGCCCAGGAAGAGGTGTTCGGTCCGGTGCTGGCCCTGATCCCGTTCGACGACGACGAGGATGCGGTTCGCATCGCCAACAACTCCGTCTACGGGCTGTCGGGCGGCGTGTTCTCCGCCGACGAGGACCGGGCGCTGGCGGTGGCGCGGCGCATCCGCACCGGAACGATGAGTATCAACGGCGGCAACTACTTTCATCCCGATGTGCCGTTCGGCGGCTACAAGCAGTCGGGCATCGGCCGCGAGATGGGTGTGGCCGGGATCGAGGAATTCCTCGAGCAGAAGTCCTTCGCAGCGGTGGTGGCGTGATGAGCGGCGGCAAACCCCTGGACGGCATCCGCGTCCTCGAGGTCGCGATGTACGGGTTCGTCCCCTCGGCTGGTGCGGTGCTGGCCGAATGGGGGGCGGATGTGGTGAAGGTGGAACACGCCCGCACCGGTGATCCGCAGCGCGGGTTGCGCCAGATCGGCCGCTTGAAGGTCGAGGGCGATCCGAATCCCAATATCGAGCACGCCAATCGCGGCAAACGCAGTATCGGACTGGACATGTCCGTCCCCGAGGGGCGCGAGGTGATCTACGAGCTGGCGAAGACGGCCGATGTGTTCCTCACCAGCTTCCTGCCGCAGGCGCGCGCCAAATTCGGCATCGATGTCGACGACATCCGCGCGGTGAAGCCGGACATCGTCTACGCACGCGGCAGCGCGCTGGGACCGCGCGGTGAGGAATCGACCAAAGGCGGTTTCGATATGACCGCGTTCTGGTGCCGTGGGTCGGTCGCCGCGACCATCACCCCGGAGGGGATGGACGGGCTCATCTCCCCGCCCGGTCCGGCCTTCGGCGACACCATCTCCGGCACGAATCTGGCCGGCGGTATCGCGGCGGCGCTGCTGAAACGCGAACGGACCGGCGAACCGTCGGTGGTCGACGTCTCGCTGCTGGGCAGCGGCCTGTGGTCCATGGGCCACACCATCGCGCTGTCGGCACATCTGCGGCAGCCGCTGATCGCGCCCGCACCCGGTTCGCACGGGGCGCCGACCAATCCGCTGTCGGGCCTCTACGAGACCGCCGACGGCCGCTTTCTCTCGCTGGTCATGTTGCAGCCCACCAAGTTCTGGGCCGACGTCATGCGCCACATCGACCGGCCGGAGCTGGCCGACGATCCCCGCTTCGCCACGGCGGAGTCGATCGCCGCCAATACCGAAGCGGGCGTGGCGATTCTGCGTGAGGCGATCGGGCAGCGCACCCTCGCCGAATGGACCGAGAAACTCGCCACCATGGCCGGGCCGTGGGCGCCGGTGCAGGACAGCCTGCAGGTCGGCTCCGATCCGCAGATCTGCGCCAACGACTACCTGGTGCAGGTCGGCAGCCTCGAAATGGTCGCCAACCCGGTGCAATTCGATCTCGCCGCACCCGATACCGGGCCCGGGCCGGAATTCGCGGCGCACACCGAGGAAGTGCTGCTGGAGCTGGGATTGGACTGGGATCGCATCATCGCGCTCAAGACCGCCGGCGCCATCACGTAGTTTCGCCCGCAGGAAGGCTGACATGCCCTGTGTCGCATCGATCGGAACCTATCTGCCCTGTTGGGGCGGACCGCGCGGCCGTGTGCCCGGCGCGGACGAGGACGCGGTGACCCTGGCCGTGGAGGCCGGGCGGGCCGCCCTCTCGGGCGCCCCGCGTGCCACCGCGTATGTCGAGCGCGTCGTCGTGGTGAGCCGGGATCTGCCGTTGCTGGAGAGCAGCAATGCCGCGGTGCTGCTGGCCGGACTGGGTTTGGATCCCGAACTCGAGGTTATCGAACGACTCGGCGGCGCGCCCGCGACACTGGACGCGCTCAGCTCCGCCCGCCCGCGCACGCTGATCATCGGCGTCGACCTGGATCCGGCCGGTGCGGCCGCGGCGCTGGTCGCCGAGCGCGGACTGGCGGTGCGGACCGCGGCCCGGGTGGCGCGCAGTCTGCCGGTGCGCACCCGCAACGCCACCGGCGATGTCCACGATTACGGTGATCCGCGGCTGCTGCACGAGCGCGGCCTGCTCGCCTCGCTGGCCGCGGCGTGGGTGGATACGCCGGTGATCGTGTCGGGCGTCGACCACGAGCAGGCGGCCCACCTGTGCGTCGGTGACCCACCACGATTGCCGACGACGGGGGCCGGGTCGAGCCTGTTCGCCCTCGCGGCACTGGCCGACTGGGGACAGACGGGGCTGCTCGTCGGGGTCGAGCAGGCCAGTCTGTCGGGGGTCACGGTCTCCGCGGGGCCGGTGCGGGTATACCGGCGCGAGCCCGCGGTGCGAGCCGAACCGGAGGCGGTCGCGGTACCGGGTGCCGACATCCCGATCTCGCTGGCCGCCTACGAGCGGGCCTTCGAGGCCAAGGTGCGCTGGGAGGCCGGTCGCCACCCGGGCCGCGACGAATTGGATTTCCCGCCGCGCTATCGCCTCGGTGACGACGGCCGGCTCAGCACGGACTACACGCTGATTCCGCTGCCGCGCACCGGAACCGTGTACACCGAGGTGACGGTGCACGTGCCGGTGCCCGGTCTGCGAACACCGTATTCGCTGGTGATCGTCGAACTCGACGAGGTGGACGTGCGGGCACTGGTCAAGGTCACCGGCACCGACCCCGGCACGGTCCGCATCGGCGACCGCGGGCGCATGGTCCTGCGCCGGGTCGCGGTGCGCTCCGGGGTGCCGGACTACGGGTACGCGTTCGAGCCGGACACGGAGGCGGCATGAGACATAATCGCGCAGCGCTCGTGGCGCCGACCGGGGTGCGGGCGCTCCCGCGAATTACGGAGGCGGCATGAGACGGGTGGCACTGGTCGGCGCCGGGATGACGCCGTTCGCCGAACATTTCGCGCTCGGGATCAAGGATCTGCTGCCGATGGCCTTCGCCGAATGTGCGGCGTCGGTGGACAAGGGGGTCGCGAAATCGGACCTGCAGGCGGCGTGGTTCGGGGCGATGGGCACCCCGGACGGGTTTCCCTCGGGCATTCTCGCCGACGTGCTCGGGGTGCCGGACCTGCCGGTCACCCGCGTCGAGAATTCGTGTGCCACAGGCAATGACGCGGTGCGCAACGCCCTGTTCGGCATCGCCTCCGGTGCCTATGATGTGGCGCTGGTGATCGGCGCGGACAAACTCCGCGAAACCGCCTCCAAGGACATGTTGTGGGAGTGGGAGGCGATGACCCGCGATATGGCGTGGGACTACCCGCTCGGCCTGATCGCGCCGGCCGGCTTTGCCCTGCACGTCGCTCGCTACCTGCACGAATCGCCCGCCGGGCGCGAGCATCTGGGCATGATCGCGGTGAAGAACCACCGGCACGGCGTCTCGAATCCGAAGGCGCGCTTACGTTTCGAGATCTCGCTGGAGCAGGCCCTCGCCGCGCCGATGGTGGTGGACCCGTTCGGCGTGTACGACTGCGCGCCGCAGAGCGACGGCGCCGCCGCGCTGATCCTCGCCGCCGAGGACGTGGTGGATCGCTACACCGATCGGCCGGTCTGGATCAGGGGAGTGGGTTTGGGCCTGGATTCGGTGATGCACCAGCACAAACGGGATATGACCACATTCCCGGCGACGGTGCGCGCGGCGAAACAGGCCTTCGCGATGGCGGGACTGACTCCGGCCGATATCGATGTCGCGGAGGTGCACGATTTCTTCACCGGCATCGAATTGATCAGCTACGAGGATCTCGGCTTCGCCGACCGCTTCGAGGCCTGCAAACTGGTCGACACGGGCGCGACCAGCGTGGGCGGCGCGCTGCCGGTGAACCCGAGCGGAGGATTGAAGTCCAAGGGCCACCCGCCGGGGGCCACCGGTGTGGCGCAATGCGTGGAACTGTTCGAGCAACTGCGCGGCCATGCCGCGAATCAGGTCGACGGGGCGCGAATCGGATTGGCGCACAACCTCGGCGGCCCCACGGCGGTGTCGGCGGTGACGATTCTGGAGGGTCCCCACGGCTGAGATGTCCCCGCGCTGCGAATCCGAGGTCGTCGCGCTCGTCACCGGGCGCGTGGCCCGGCGGCGTGCCGTATTGGATTGGGCCGCACACTATGTCGGCCGTGACGGCACCGTGCATGTCGTCTGTGACGGCACCCTGGCTCCGGCGCTGGTGAGCTCGATCATGGTCGGCATGTTCGTCGATGCCGAACAGGTCGAACACGCCGATTTCGCGCAGACGGCGATGCTGCTGGCGCCGCACGGCTGTAACTGGACCTGGCAGCATCTGCCCTTCGGGGCCATCGGGCACGCGGTGGCCCTCGCGCGGCGCAAGAGCCTGCTCGCGGTGGTGCCCGCGCGATCGCAGTTTCTGCGCCCGCCGTCCGTGCGAATCGTCTGCCCGCGGTGAATGCCGCTGCGCTCCCTGGCAATCGGCCGCTGTGAGACACCTGTCCGAACTATAGTTTCGTTCGGGTGTGAGAAGGAGATCGCGATGGACCTGTCTCTCGTAGCGCCGGAACTGCGCGGACCCGCGCGCTGGTTGCCGCCGCTGACGATCGGCCGCCGCTGGGCATTGCGCCTGGTGCGCCTGGCCGCCGCGCATCGGCCCGCCCGTCGAATAGCGGGCGTGCGCATCGAGCACCTCGCGGCCGGCCGCGTACCGCTGCGTGTCTATCGCCCCACGGGCACTTCTTCGCCGGTTGCGGTGTTGTGGATTCACGGCGGCGGATACGTTCTCGGCAGTCCGGTCCAGGACGATGCCTTCTGTTCGGTCACCGCTCGCGACCTCGGCGTCACGATCGTCTCCGTCGACTACCGCCTCGCACCCGAACATCCCTTTCCGGCTCCACTGCAGGACTGCTGGATCGCATGGATGTGGTTGCAGCGCAACGCCGCCCGATTCGGTGTCGATCCCGCGCGGGTGGTGCTCGGCGGGCAGAGCGCCGGCGGCGGCCTGGCCGCCTGCCTGTGCCAGCGGCTCGTCGCCGACGGCGGCTCCCGCCCGGCCGCCCTGTGGTTGAGCGCGCCGATGCTCGACGACCACACCGCCGCACGCCGCGATCTGGACGCCCTGCGCCATCTCGGCTGGACCAACGACAACAATCGCTACGGCTGGGGCAGCTACCTCGCCGCCCCACCCGGCAGCGCCACCGTGCCCGATTTCGCCGTAGCCGCCCGTCGCGTCGACCTCACCGGCACCCCGCCGACCTGGATAGGCGTCGGCACCATCGACCTGTTCCACGACGAGGACGTCGCCTACGCGGAGCGTCTGCGCGCGGCGGGCGTGCCGGTCGAACTCGACGTCGTCCCCGGCGCGCCCCACGGTTTCGACAGCTGGGCGCCGGGCGCGGGCCTCGCCCGCGAATTCCACGCACGGTCTCGCCGGTGGCTGGCGACGACGATGGGGTTGACGGTTCACGAACGCGCGCATCGCTGATCGTCGTCTCTGCGACCACGTTGCGTGACGATGCTCGTGCAGTTCAGGTTCGGCCACGACGCAGGAGCTTCCGTATCCTCAGCTTCGGGTGTCCTTGCGGTGGGCGGCGTTGAAGCGCGCCTTCTTCTGGCGGTTTCCGCAGGTGTTCATGTCACACCATTTGCGGGTGCGGCTCCGGCTGGTGTCGAAGAAGGCGGCGCGGCAGGTCGGTGATGCGCACAAGGCCAGTTTTCCGTCTCGTTCGCCCGCGATGATGTTGATCGCGTCGGCGGCGATCACGCCCAGGGCGTCTTCGACGCAGGACGGCGAGGTAAGTCGCCATCGCCGTGTGCCCTCGGGTGTCAGGATTGCCGTGGCCCGGCCCTGAAGGCTGCGGTCGTTGATGATTCGGACGGCATGTGCGGGGAGTGGGTCGTGAATCGCGGCCGCTGTCGCGGCGGCGTGAATTGCCTCCCGTAGTTCCTGGGCCAGCTCGAGCTGGGCGGTGGTGCAGGAGTCCACGGTCAGCTCGTTCACCGCCAGCCAATCGACGAGTCGCTGCGGCGTCGGGATGCGTTCCACCGGATCACCGTGACGCTCCGACAAAGTTCCCGTGAAGCTCGTCGCCAGCACGGTGCCGAGGCGGAAATCAGGAAACCCAGCAGGCATGGAACCACCTTAGCTGGTTGCAGCCTGTCGCCAGTGCATGTTAGAACCGTCTTAGCCGGTTCGCGCAGTCCGGAGCCGGCTCCGCGACGACCAGGAGGTCTCATGTCCGCGCTCGGCCACCTCGATCCGGTTTCCACTCCCGATTCCACTGACGTAGAGCCGTTCGAAGCCCACGCAACCGACGCCGAACTCGACGATCTGCGCGCTCGATTGGCCGCGGCGCGGCTACCGGAGGCTGAGACGGTCCCGCTCGGCGCGTCCGGCCCCCGCCGATGGGCGCAGGGAGTTCCACTCGCCGACCTCGTCGAGGTCGTGAATTACTGGCGCACCGAATACAACTGGCGTTCGTTCGAGGAGCGTCTCGATCGAATCGGCCAGTACCGCACGGCAATCGACGGCCTGAGAATCCACTTTCTGCACCGGCGATCCGCGCGCCCGGATGCGATTCCTCTGATCCTGACGCACGGCTGGCCGGGCAGCATCGCCGAATTCATCGACGTGGTAGACGATTTGGCAGACCCGAAGGACGCATCCGCGCCGGCGTTCCATGTCGTGGTCCCGTCCCTACCGGGCTTCGGTTACAGCGACAAACCAGCCACCACCGGGTGGGGCACCGAAAAGATCGCCGCCGCATGGGTGGAACTGATGGAAAGGCTCGGCTACAGCAGGTTCCTGGCCCACGGCGGCGACTGGGGAGGCAACATCACGACGGTTCTCGGCGGCAGGTTCCCGGAACATGTGCTCGGCATCCATTCGCTGTTCGCCGAGGCCCCGCCCGGATCGGCAACGGACGGGCTGACCGCGGCCGAACGCAGGTGGGCCGAGGAGACCCGTCATTTCTGGCGCCACCGCGCCGCATACGCGAAGCAGCAGGCCACCCGGCCACAGACCATCGGCTACTCGCTCCTCGACTCACCGGTCGGACTCCTCGCCTGGATCCTCGACAAGTTCGCCGAGTGGAGCGACACCGACGACAGCCCGTTCGAAACGATCTCCAAAGATCGCATTCTCGACGACGTCACCCTGTATTGGCTGACGTGCACCGGCGCATCGGCAGCCCGCATCTATTACGAAAGCCACAACTCGCTCGACCCCGACCTCCGAGTCGACGTCCCGTCGGCAATCACCATGTACCCCCGCGACATCGAAAAATGCCCGCGCCCCTGGGCGCAGGAGCGGTACCGGCGGATCGTCCGATGGAACGCACCCGAATGCGGCGGACATTTCCCGTCGCTGGAAGTTCCCCAGTATTTCGTGAAGGACCTGCGAGAAGGCCTGGCCGCAGTGTCGGCCGCCGGTCTGCCCACGCGCTGCGGATCGAGCGTGCTCCCGAGTTCGCGCGACAGCGCAGAATATCCATCGTGAGTCTGGACACGACTATCCTGCGGTGGCTTTCGCTGCATAGGACACCGGCTTTGACAACGGTGGCGCGGGTGGCAATGGATGCCGGGATGAGCAATACGGTCATAGCCGCGGCCGGGGTCGTGGGCTTGGTTGTCGTGGCCGCGAAACGCTGGTGGTGGCAGGGGAATACGATCGCCGCGTCGGTAGTGGCGGCGCAGTCGGCAGCCAGGGCTCTGAAGCATATGATCCACCGGGAGCGCCCACCGATGGACGTCTCGGTCGTTCATGTCGGTGCGTTCTCGATGCCCTCGACCGTGGCCGCGATGACGGCCGCTGTCGCGGTCACCGCCTATTCGGTCCTGCCCTGGCCGGCGGAGCACCGGCGCTGGGTGGGAGGCGTCATCGCCGCGCTCCTCGTCTGCATCGGTATCGCGATGGTCTACCTGGGGGCGCACTGGCCGACGGATGTGCTGGCCGGTTGGGGTCTGGGCGCGGCAGTTGCCGGAATTGTCATGATGGTGGCCCGAGTCGCCTCTCGACGTGTCCGCAAATCGGCAGCGCCCGCGAGCGGAATCCTTGACACCCCCGACGTTGCCACTCGGGTGCATTCCTCCGGTCGGCTTCCGGGCAACCGTCCGCCGGGACCTTGACACGGTGTCGGCCGCAGCGTTTGACTAGGGAAATTCTCGTTTCACCTCGCATGATGACGGTCGGAGAAGTTGACTTATGCGCAGCGGAGGGTTGACGGGTCCGAGGCTCCGGCGCGGAGCGGGCTACCGCGGAATCGGCATAGCGGCGGCAGTGATCGGGCTCTGCATCGTCTCGCTGGGGGTATCCCGGACGGCCACAGGCGAACCAGTGGCAAATGCTGTCGACACCGGGTTCTCCGTTCCCTTCTCCGGGGCGCCCGGATACGAGCAGGTGGCGCCGACGCGGATGAGCAGCCCGGATCAGCTGAACCAGCCGCTCGGCGAGGCGGCGGCGGATCGGATCGCCGCGCAGATCGGGCTCGACCGCGCCGATGCGTTGACCGATCAGCAGTATCAGGATTTGAGCAGCGGTGGGGGAGTCGGCGGCAACCGGGACGCGGCGAATGTGATCAACGCGTGCGTCGACATCCTCGCCAATACGGTCGGCCGACCGCTCTATTCCGATGTCGGCGGGCAACGTACGCCCTCGACCCTGGCCGGTTACGGGTTGTATGTGAATCCGAGCGGCATGCTGGAGAGCCCGGCCAACGCCGACGCGCCGACACGGCAGGTGAATACCCTGATCGCGCCCGGCGGCTATGTCGGTAACTGGTTGCGGGACAACGGTGCGACCCGGAGTCTGGTCGCGCTGTACCGGTCCGCCTACACGGTGCAGGCCGCTTACGGGTTTGTGGCGCAACAGATTTCGGGTGCGGCTCAGCTGGTAACCAACACAGAGGGAAAGACGAGCACCGTGGTCGGAATGTCGATGGCGCCGCCGCTGTGGATCGTGAACTTCGCCCTGATCTACATCTTGAAACCCGCCTCGGCGGCGGCCATGCCCGCCTACTGGGCGCCCATTCCCGGCCCCGTGGTCGACGCCATGAAGGCCAGTCCCACCGGGCAGGTCCCGTTCGGCGAATACGCCTCCTACTTCGGGTAGTTCCCGCACACGGCCGGCACGTGGCGGTTTCCCGAGGTCCCGGAGATCCCGGCCGCGGTTAGAGTCGGGGCATGAGTAGCGAACCGCTTGCACTGCCCTCGGCCGAGTGGCCGGACTGGCTCGGCGATTACGTCCGCGGCCGGCTGCGGACCGCGGCGGAAACGGTGGCGCAGCTGAAGGCCGCGACACCCGCCGACACCGCCGGCGTGCTCGAACTGTGGAACGACGCCGACATCGCGCTGCGCGGGGCTGATTCGGCCGCGCACCTGTTCGCCGAAGTCCACCCCGACCCCGGGGTGCGCGGACCGGCCGAGGAATTGGTGCAAGAGGTCGATCGAGCCCGGACCGCGCGCGATCTCGACCGCGATCTCTACGACATCGTCGCCGCCACCGACTCCGCGAGCCTGGACGAGGTGTCGGCGCGCATGCGCGAGCATGTCCTGCGCGATTTCCGGCGCAGCGGTGTGGACCGCGACGAGCCGACCCGGGACCGGCTCCGGGCGATCTCCGAGCGGCTCACCGTACTGGAACAGGAATTCGGCCGCACCATCCGCGAAGACGTCCGCTCGATCCAGGTCTCACCCGGCCGACTCGACGGGCTGCCAGCGGATTTCGTCACCGCGCATCCGCCCGGGGCGGACGGACTCGTCACGGTCACCACCGACTATCCGGACTATCTGCCGTTCCGTACCTACGCCCGGGACGCCGAGGCGCGCCGCGCCCTCACCGTGGCGTTCGAGAGCCGCGGCTGGCCCGCCAACGACGCTGTGCTGCACGAGATCCTGGATCTTCGTGCCGAGAAGGCACGGCTGCTCGGCTTCGACAGCTGGCCCGATTACGACGCCGACGTCAAGATGATCGGTAGCGGGCACGCCATCGCGGAATTCATCGAGCGCATCGCGAGCGCCGCCGACGCCGCGGGCCGGCGCGATCTCGAGACACTGCTGGCCCGGCGCCGCGAGGACGAGCCCACCGCCACGAGCATCGACCGCTCCGAGGTCGGCTACTACACCGAACTCGTGCGCCGCGAACAGTACGACGTCGACGCCCGGGAGGTGCGCCGCTACTTCGATTTCCCGCGCGTGCGAGCCGGTCTGCTCGAAGTCACCGGCCGCCTCTTCGGACTGGAGTATCGACCCGTCGACGTCCCGCGCTGGCACGAGGACGTCACTGTCTACGACGTCTACGCCGACGGTGAACGACGCGGGCGGATCTATCTGGACCTGCATCCCCGCGAGGGCAAATACAAGCACGCCGCGCAATTCGACCTCGTCGGCGGTGTCGCCGGAAAACTCCTGCCCGAGGGCGTGCTGGTGTGCAACTTCTCGCGCGGACTGATGGAACATCAGCACGTCGTCACGCTGTTCCACGAGTTCGGGCACCTGATCCACCACGTCGTGGGCGGCCACCAGGACTGGGCGCGCTTCTCCGGGGTCGCCACGGAATGGGACTTCGTCGAGGCCCCGTCGCAGATGCTGGAGGAATGGGCGTGGGACGCAACCGTTCTCGCCACCTTCGCCGTCGACGAAACCGGGGCGCCCATCCCCGCCGAACTGGTGGACCGCATGCGGGCGGCGAAAGAATTCGGCAAGGGCGTTTCGGTCCTCACACAGGTCGGCTACACCGAGGTGTCCTATCTGCTGCACCAGGACAGGCCCGCCGACCACGACCCGGTGGTCGTCGATGCCGTGACGCGGCACAGTGGAATCGCCGAGGTGCCGCAGACCCATTTCCAAGCCTCGTTCGGGCACCTGGCCGGCTACACCTCCGCGTACTACACCTATCTGTGGAGCCTGGTGATCGCGAAGGATCTGTTCTCCGCGTTCGACGCCGGCGACCTGTTCGATCCCGTTGTGGCGCAACGCTACCGCGACCGGATCCTGGCACCGGGTGGTTCGCGCGACGCGGCGGATTCGGTGGCCGACTTCCTCGGACGCCCCTTCACCTTCGACGCGTTCGCGGCCTGGCTGGACCGTGCGCCCACGCCGCATACGGTGTCGTGAACGGGGCGTACGTCGTCAGTTGTGCGTCCAGTCGGGTTGCAGCAGGTCCGCCACCCGGGTTTCGCGGCCGAGGAGCACGACGTCGCGGAATTGCAGCAGTATGGCGCCGGTCGGTGCATGAATGGTCATCGAGTCGCCGATCCTCAGTTGCAGCAGCCGGGAGCCGTCCTTCCGGTCGACCCAGTGCGGCACCTCGTCGGCGGCGAGGCGGTCGAGCCGAACGAAGTGAACGGCGTGCACCTCGTCGGCGTTGGGGTCGAGGGCACCGGGATCGTCGAGGGCGACGACGATGGGAGTGATCGCGAAACCGGACGCCGCCGGGAAATCGTCGAGCCGGCCGAGGACATCGGTGGGCGAGGCGACCAGGCCGACCTCCTCGTGCAATTCCCGTAACCCCGCCGCGATCGCGCTTTCGTCACCGTCGACCCGCCCGCCGGGCAGCGCCCACTGACCGGCGTTGCGGCCGCGATAGGCCCGTTTGATCACGATCACGCAGGGGTGACCGTCGTGTTCGAGTACGCACAGCACGACTGTCGCGCGGCGCATTCCGGGCGCATCCGGAGTTGTTCGGAAGCCGAACTCGCGCAGGCGTAATGCGGCGAGGTCCCGGAAGTTCTGCACGCTCATCCCTCGATCTTGTCATCAGGATGCCGCGGCAGCCCGGTTCGCCCCGAAGCCGCCTCGCATCCCGCTTCCCTCGGTGCCGGGTGCACAGCGTAGCCACCCTGGGAAACAGACGGGCCCACCCGGATGGGAAGCTGTCCGGACAGTTTCCGTCGGTGAGTGGAGGGCATGGAGTTGAGTACCGCGCCGTCGCTGGGCCGTCCGGTCGGAGCCAGTGGTGTGCAGACGCGCCGGCGGATCATCGCGGCCACCATGCGGTGTGTCTCCGAGGTGGGGTATTCCCGTGCGACGATCCGGGAGATCGCGCGGGTGGCGGACATGACCAGCGGTAGCTTGTACCACTACTTTCCGAACAAGTCCGAGCTCGTGAAAGCGGCGTTCCTGGAGCTGTCGGAAACCACGGTGCCGCGCTTGGCCGCGGCCGCCGACCGGGTCGACGGTGTGCTGGACAAGTTGATGGCGGTGCTCGACGAGGGCGACCAGGTGATCAGCGACTACCCGTTCGCGGCGGCGTTCGACCGCGCCATCCGGGTGGAGAGCCCCGCACATCTGCACCTACCCGAGGACAGCGACACCATCTTCACCGCGCTGCGTGCGGTGATCAGCGGAATCGTCCGGCAGGCGGAGCACGAGGGCGCGCTGAGTCAGGGGTTGGATCCCGCCTCTGCTGCGGACGCGGTGTATGCCCTTTTCCGGGGGCTGTACGACCAGGCCGCGACTGCGGCGCCGCAGGATTATCATGCGGCGGTCGATGCGTCGAAGATGCTGTTGCGGGGGAGTTTGTTCGACTTCACCCAACCCCCACGGTAGCCCCGGTCATTCGGCGGGGCTGTAGCGGATGTGCAGCCGGGTGACGCCACGCAGGATGAAGGTGGGCAGATACCGGTACCGTCGCGCACCGGCCGGACCGTGCCGGTCCTCGTCGACGCGGATATCCCGGGTGCGATCGAACAGCCGATTCAACGCGGCCAGCGCTTCGGCGCGCGCCAATGGTGCGCCGGGGCAGGTGTGTACCCCTCGCCCGAATGCTACGTGGGTGCGCGCATTGGGCCGCTCGGGGTCGAAGGTGTCGGGATCGGCGAACCGGCGCGGGTCGCGATTAGCGCGGCATTGACGAGCATCACGATCGTGCCCGCCGGCAGGTCCACGCCCCCGACGGTCACCGGCACCTTGACCAGCCGGAAATCGCCGCGTATGGGACTTTCGTAGCGCAAGGTCTCCTCGATGAAGTTGGGCAGCAGGTCGCGATTCGCGCGCAGCCTGCCTTGCAGCTCCGGGTCCTCGGCGATGAATTGCACTGCCGTGCCCAGCAATCGGACCGTGGTCTCCTGCCCGGCGGCGAACAGATTCGCCGCCACCCGGACCGCGTCGATCACCTCGGGGGTACGGCCGTCGGGGAAGGTCGCGGACGCAACGCCGGTCAGGACGTCGCTGCGAGGATGGGCGCGGCGGTCGGCGATGTAGCCGGAGAATTTGTCGTACAGGTAGTCGAGCGGGGTGTGCCCGAGGGCTTGTCCGCGGCTGCTGCCGAGGACACTGCTGTTGCCGAGCAACGCGGCGCGGAACTCTTCGTGGTCGGCCTCCGGAACACCGAGCAGATCGGCGATGACGAGCATCGCGAACGGCTCGGCGAAGGCGGAGTTGAACTCGACCCGGCCGTCGGTGAGAGCCTCGTCGTACTGACGGTCGGCCAGCCGCCACATGAACTCCGCATTCTCCTTCAATCGCTTCGGTGTGATCATGCGTGCCAGCAGCGCCCGGTGCGCGGTGTGATCGGGCGGGTCCATCGTCGGCAGTTGATCGCTCATCGCCACTTCGTCGCGATGCGCGGCGATCAGGTCCGAGATGTCGTCACCGGTCAGTGGGACCGGGAAACCCGGGAACGGTCCGGTCACCGACAGGCAGGAGGAGAACCGCTCGGTGTCGCCGAAGATGGCGAGTGCCTCGTCGTAGCCGGTCACCATCACCACGTCGTGGTGCTTCTCTCGCCGCAGCGGGCACTCTTCGCGCAGCGAGGCGAAATAGTCGTACGGGTCGCGCAGCAGTTGTTCATCGGTGAAAAAGTCGACGGCGTCGATATCGGTTGTAGCGTTGTCCTGCACTGTGATTCGCTCTTTCACGAGATATCGATGCCTTCGTAGCTTCCGAGCATGTCGTTGCTGGGCAGAGCCATCTGCAGGTATACGTCGATATGCCGGATCAGCCCGGCGTCGTCGAATTCGTAGACCGACATCGAATTGACGACGCTGGAGAAATTTCCGACCTTGCTGCGTTCCTCCAATTCGAGGAATACCACATTGCGGTGTTCGGTGATGCGTTTGAAGCTGCCCTCCCATTCGGCGGATTTCGCCCAGCCGGTGAGAAATTCGATGTACTGGTCCCAGTTCATGACCTCTTTGAAGTTGCCGATTCGCTCGAACTCCGCGACGGCGACCATATCGGCCAGCGCCGCCCAGCTCGCGGCCGAGAATCCGGGCTCCTTCGCCTCATCGACGAGCCGTTTCACGGTGGCGCCGTATTCCAGCACAAGGTGCGACAGGCCGGTGTGCTCGCGCGCGACGGCGGCGATGTCGTGCGATGTCATTTGCCGGCTCCCTCGACATTTCGCCGGCCGACCGCGAGATACCGGTCCAGTACCGAATGGAAGTGCGCGATCACAATCTCCTCACCGACCAGCGACAAGTATTCGAGTCGGTTGCTGCGCAGACCGCGCTGCTGGCGTGGCATCTGCTCGTAGTCCTGTTCGAGTGCGAGGAAGTACTTGTAACTCCCGGGGTCGTCGACCTCGACGGGTGCCGCACGGACGGCGTCGCGGAAATCTTCCGGTAGATACATGTAACTGCATACGTGCCAGATACAGCGGTGCGGGTCGCCGTCGGGGTGCGGCGACGACATGATGACGTGGCATTCGCCCGCACGGATCGTCATGAAGAAGTTCGGGAAGAGAAACCAGCCGTGATTGTCGCTCATCTGCGCATCCGTCAGGTCGCTGACATCGAGACCCTGCTCGGTCAATGTGGCACGGGTGGCTTGTTGGAGCAGGGTGCGTGCCGTGACACCGGCCGGGAATGCGAGGTCGCCGCCGGAGTCGCGGAAGCCGGCGACCAATTCGTCGAAAGCGGGCAGAACGCGCGCGACGCCTGGGAAGGTCTCGGTAAGACCTCGGATGCCCTCGACTTGTTGTTCGGGAGTGAAGTGCTCGGCATTCGCGACCTCGAACGGTGCGACCGCGACGCTGTGATCGTCGAAGAAGCGATAACGGGCCTTGGTTCCGTCGACGTCGATGGCGCGCAACAGTTCCGGGTGGATGCCGGCGATATGGTAGCCCTCGGAGAAGGCATCCATGACCACCTTCCAATTGCAGTCCAGTCCCTCCCGCACATCCATCACCGTGGTCATCCGGTCGAGGTGGTACGGCGCGAGCAGTTCCGCGACGTCTGGTCCGATGAAGTCCATGAGGGGTGCGGCGTGCGGATCAGGGTTCAAGAAGATGAATCCGGCGAAGCATTCGACCGGGACCGTGAACAACGAATGCTCGGATTTTTCGATATCGTCGCCGTAAGCGTCCTGACGCAGAATTCCCTTCAATCTGCCTTCGAGGTCGTAGGACCACAGGTGGTACTGGCACAGAAATCCCCGCTTCGCATTTCCGGACCCACTGCACAGCGGGTTGCCGCGGTGCCGGCAGGCATTGACGAATCCGCGGATGGTCCCGTCGCGACCGCGGGCGAGGACGAAGGACTGATCGAGTATCCGATACTCCTTCCAGTCGCCGGTTTCCGGAAGGTCGTCGACCCGGCCGGCGATCTGCCATACCCGCCACCAGATCGCATCTCGTTCCTTTTCGGCGAACGCCGGTGCGGTATAGCGGTCGGTCGAGATGCGTGTGCCGAACCGGTCGTTGCCGATCTCTCGTGCGCTTGCCGCGGTATCGACCCAGTCTCCGGGTTTCGCTGAATTCATGGGCTTTCCTTCGGAATTCGCGCAGCCGATGCGCGGATACGGCGAGATGTCATCGGTGAGAGCGAACCGGATTCGCAACGACCAAAGGGGTACCCGACGCGGCTACTAATCAATCAGTTGATTGATTAGTAGCCTGCATCACAGTCCTGGTCGGTGTCAAGGTGTCCGAGGAATATCGGTACCGGCTAACGCCCCCGCCGCACCTGATCGAACGGCACATCCCGGTCGGCGGCGTCCTCACGGGGCATGCCCAGGACGCGTTCGCTGATGATGTTGCGGGCCATTTCGGTGCTGCCCCCGGCGAGGCTCCAGGCCTGCCGGTAGAGGTACTCCTGGCCGGCTCGGCCGAGGCCGGGTTCGTCGCCCGGGTCGCCGGTCGCGGCGGCGGCGCCGGCGATGCGCAGGGCGGCATCGGACTGCAGCCACGAATTGCGGGCGCTGAACAGGCGCACGATCGAACCGGCCGCGGGGGCCAGATCGCCGGCGGCGATGCGGGCGCCGACATGGGCGATGAGCTGGTCGTGAACCAGATTCATCGCATGCGCTTCGCCGATGTCCTCGCGCACGCGCGGGTCGGCGAGTTGTCCCGTGCGCCGGGCGATCTCGATGAGGGCGCGCACATCGCGGCCACTGTGCTGGCCCACGCCGCTGGCGTACGGGGAGGCGCCACCGACCGCGCTGCGTTCGTGCTGCAGCAACCGGCTCGCGACGGCCCAGCCGCCGTCGACCTCGCCGACCACGGCATCGGCCGGGATCCGGACATCGTCGAAGAACTCCTGACAGAATTCGGTGGACCCGTCGACCTGGGTGATCCGGCGGATGGTCAGTCCGGGGGAGTGCACCGGCACCAGGAACATGGTCAGCCCGGCGTGTTTGGGCACCTGCCAGTCGGTGCGGGCCAGGCACAGCGCATAGTCGGCGGCATAGGCGCCCGAACTCCAGATCTTGGACCCGTTCAGCACCCACTCGTCACCGTCACGATCGGCGCGGGTGGTGAGGCCGGCCAGGTCGGATCCGCCGCGCGGTTCGGACAGGAATTGCACCAGCAGCTCCTCACCGCGCAGCGCGGCGGCGATGTGGGTGCGTTTCTGCTCCTCGCTTCCCATGTCGAGAAGTGTTGCGGCGCAGATGGTGAGGGTCGGGATATTGAGCGCCAGCGGCATCTCGTACGGGCGTGACTCCTCGGTGAAGGCGCGCTGATGGGCCGGGCTCAGGCCCAGGCCGCCGTATTCGGCGGGAAAGCAGATCCCGGCGAAGCCGCCGTCGTAGAGAATGCGCTGCAGTTCGCGAGCGCGGGCCCACACCTCCGGCGATTTCTGCTCACCCGAACGGACCGGCGGCGCCGGCGGCAGCGTCTCCCGCAACCAGCGACGGGCGCGGTCGCGGAAACTGTCGACCGATTCGGTTGTGGTGGTGGCGGATTCGGTGGTGCTCATGCGGGGATCGTCTCCAGCAGATCGGTGAGCCGGCGCCGGTGTTCGGCCGGGGTTCCGTACAGGGCGCGTCCGAGCGTGACCCGGCGCAGATACAGATGCAGATCGTGTTCCCAGGTGACGCCGAGCCCACCGTGGATCTGCACGCATTCCTGCACGATCTCGCCGGCCGTGGCGCCGACGAAGGATTTCGCGACGCCGACCGCCTCGGCCGTGTCGATGGTGTCGTCGCCGAAGCTCGCGGCCGCGGCCCAGGAGGTGGCCCGGCATGCCTCCAGGGTGGTGGCGATGTCGGCGGCCCGGTGTTTGAGCGCCTGATACGAGGCGAGCGGACGGCCGAAGGTGTAGCGGTCGAACATCCACTGCACCGTGGCCTCGAAGGCTCGCTGCGCGGCTCCGGCCATCTCCGCCGCGCTCAGCGTGGCGGCCACGAGCAACTGCGCCTCGGCGGCGGCCGCGGCGGCTTCGGGATCGCGCTGCACCACGGCGTCCGAGGCGACGGATACGTCGTCGAAAACGACTGTGGCCGTGCGACGCACGATATCCAGGGTCCACACCGGGGTGACGGTGACACCGGGCGTGTCCGTGGCGACGAGGAGCTGCACCGGGCCCTCGGGCCCCCGAGCGTCGACGATCAGCAGATCGGCCTGGGCGCCGTATTCGACGCGATCCTTCACCCCCGACAGCCGGTACCCGGCACCGTCCGGCGTGGCCACGGTGTCGAAGGTGGCGGGAGCCGGACCCGTGCCCGGTTCGTAGTGGGCCCAGGTCGCGATCGCGGCTCCGGCGAGGACGTCCGCTATCGCCGCGTCGAAATCTCCTGTGCTGCCGAGCAATCCGGTCAGCGTGGCATTCACCGCGAGCAGCGGCCCGGGGGCGCACGCGCGCCCGAATTCCTCGGCGAGCAGCGCGAGGTCGGCCATCGGCGTGTCCGATACCGCGCCGCCGCCGAGCCGTTCGGGGACCAGGGGTGCGGTCCAGCCCAGCTCGGCGCCGCGCCGCCACCAGTCCCGATCGAAGCCGTCGGGGGAGTCGGCGAGGCGGCGCACCGTGTCCACGGGCACGGTGGCGGCGAGAAAATCGCGGGTGGTGGTCCGGAACAGCCGTTGGTCGGCGGTGGGGGCGGCAGTCACGAATGCGGTCCTTACGCAAGGGCCTCCCGCGAACCCGGTGAGGTGTGCGGATATCGAGTTCGCGGGAGGCGGGGCACCCATCGGCGACGTCGAGAGGCCGGCGCGTCGCCGATGGGAGTGGTGGCCGGTCGACACCCCGGGGTGGCGACCGGAGTTTCTACAGCGGTTCCCAGAAGGTGATCTGGGTGGCCTTCGGGTCGATCGCCGGGCTGAGGGTGGATCGGCCTTCCGCCGAGTTGGCGCGCAACTGCTTGAAGACCGCCTCGGCGTCGCCGTCGATCTCGTAGACCGCCAGATACCGGTGCGTGGCGCCCTGTCCCTCGAGGTGCGGGGCCCGATACCGCGAACACGAGCGGATGCCCTCGATCTGCAGCAGTTCGGGAATGTGCACGTCGTTGTACCAGGTGTTGTATTCGTCGTCCATGCCCTCGCGCGGGGTGGAAAAGACCAGCATCTGCATGGTGTGTGTGCCTAACGATCAGTGGTGGGGGACAACCGCTTTCGCGCCGTCAGGCGCGCTGGGCGTACAGTTCGGCCCATTCCTTGCGGGGCCGTACGGTCAGATCGACATCGGCGGCCTGGGCGCGCAGCGCGCCGACGGTCGCCTGCTCGCGCGGGATGTGCGCGAACGGTTCCCAGTTCAGGAACCGGCAGGCGTTCTGCCAGGTGATCTTGGAGATGTCGGCGTCGTCGGCGCCCGCCGCCTCGAGTTCGGCCAGGACGAATTCCGGGGCGTCGGGCCACAGCGAATCCGAATGCGGGTAGTCGCATTCCCACGCGATGATGTCGATGCCGATCTCGTGCCGCAGCTTCAACGAGGTCTTGTCGGTGACATAGCAGGCCATGACGTGCTCGCGGAACACATCCGAGGGCATCTTTCCGCCGAAGTCGCGACGCAGCCACTTCTGGTTGGTGTAGTGGCGGTCCGAGCGGTCGAGGAAATACGGGATCCAGCCGATGCCGCCCTCGGACAGCGCCACCTTCAATCCCGGATAGCTGCGCAGCGCGGGGCCCCACAGCAGATCCTGGACCGCGATCTGGGACACGCTGGGCGCCAGCACCATCAGATTGTCGATCGGCGCGTCCGGGGCCATGCGCAGGGCGCCGAAGCCGGGCCCGATGTGCAGGTTCATCACCAGGCCGGTATCGGCGAGCGCGGCGAACACCGGACCCCAGTACTCGATGTCGTGATAGGACGGGTGACCCTCCACGTGCGGAATCTCCGACATGGTCACGCCGTGGAATCCCTTGGCCGCCACCCGCTGGATCTCCGCCACCGCCAGTTGCGGATCCCACAGCGGCAGAATGGCATTCGGGATGAACCGGCCCGGATAGGTGGCGCACCACTCGTCGATGTGCCAGTTGTTGTAGGCCTGGATCATCGCCACGGTGATCTCGTCCTTGAACTGACTCAGGTGGCCCGCGCTGAAGCCGGCGAAGGTCGGGAAGCACATCGAGGCGAACACGCCGTTGGCATTCATATCCCGTACCCGGTCGTGAATGTCGTAGACGCCCGGACGCATCTCGGCGTAGCGGGTGGGGTTCTTGTCCCACTCCTCCTTGGGCCAGCCGACGACCGCGTTGAGCCCGGTGACGCCGACCGGCCGGCCGCGATAGGTCCACTGATCGATGCCCTGCTCGTTGGTGAGCAATTGTGGCACGTACTCGGCGTACTTCTTCGGCGTATGCCGGTCGAACATGTCGGCCGGCTCGACCACGTGGTCGTCGATGCTGACCAGGATCATGTCATCGATATTCATGAGGTTCCTCGTGCTGGTGCGGACGGCGGCGGCCCGGCGCGGCGGGCGACAGTGCGAGATGATGAATCTCTGTTATGGAGAATCATACTCTCCTATTTGGCTGCGACGATACACCCGATTCGGCGCCCGCTCGGCAAACGGCCGATTCCGCCCTGCCGCTACGCCGCCCGGTAGACGACCTGCCCGGCGACGATCGTGGCGGCCACGGGCGACGAGTCGAGCACCTCGCCGAGTTCGGGGGGCGGAACGCGCAGCAGGGTCAGATCGGCGGTGTGGCCCGTGGCGATGGTGCGGGGAATATGCGGCCTGGCGGCGGTGCCGAAGAACAGCGACAACGCGGTGACCGGTGACAGCGCCTCCGCCGGTCTGCCCGGGCCGCGATCGGTGGCGGCGCGCACCACCGCCCAGGGGTCCGGGTCGCCGAAGGGTGCGTCGGTCCCGGCCGCCACCCCGACGCCCGCGGCGAGCAGCGAACCGAGCCGCCACAGATCGGGCAGGTCCTCGGCGGGCACCTCGCGGGCGTACTGGGCGGCGCGCTCGATCAGGAAATGCGGTTGGGTGATCACCGGAATATCGTTGCGGCGCAACCAGGTCAGCACCTCGGCCGGAACGACGGCACCGTGTTCGATGCGGTCGCCGGGCACCACCCCGGCCAGATCGAGGGCGGCCATGGTCAGGATCAGCTGGACCCGGGTGACGCAGTGCACCGCCGCGGCCCGCCCCGCACTGTGCAACCGGCGCAGCCGCACCACGAAATCGTCGAGGTCCGGCAGGGCGGTGTCGTCGAGCAGAATTTTGGTGGGCCCCAGACGGAAACGCTCGACGTGCGGATCCTCGATATCGGGTTCGGCCATACAGTAGACGCGCTGCACGATGCGCCCGTCCAGCACCGCGGCGGCCAGCGTGCCGACCTCGGGCCGGGTGAGATCCGGTGTGGCATCGGTGAATCCGGTGATTCCGTGTGCCGCGGCCACCGCCGAGACGGGGGCCGGGTCCGGTGCCAGGCAGCCGAGCCGGTCGCCGAGCCAGGTGTCCATTCGCCACAGCCGGCCCGTGACCCGGCCCTGCGGATCACGTTCCACCCCCGGCAGATGACAGTTGTCGACCTCGAGCAGGGCGCAGGCGTGGGAATCGAGGATCCACAGCGCGCCGGAACGATGCTGCACCCGCACCGGCCGCCCGACATCCATGCGGTCCAGCGCCCACCGGTCGATCGCCCCGGCGACATCGTCGTGGTAGTCCACGGCGCGGATCCAGGCATGTCCGGGTGTCCGGCGTGCGGCCTCCCGCAGACGTGCCGCCAGTGCGTGCGGGCCGTGAATCCGGTCCGGTCCCACCGGAATCGACTCGGAGCGCGCGGCGAGTGAGCGCAGGTGGATGTGATGGTCGTGCAGGCCGGGCACCAGCCATCCGCCGCGCGCGTCGATATCGTCCTCGCCGGCCTGTGGCCGCAGACCGCACCCGCATTCGGTGATGGTGCCGCGTTCGCAGCGGATATCGGTGTGAGCGCTGCCGAAGACGGCGGCGTTGCGAATCAACATGCGACACCACCCGGGAATGCGGACTCGGCGTGCGTCTGTGCGGAGCGCGGGGACAGGACTGCCTGCGTGTGTCCGGTGTGCGCGCACCGGACCTGCCAGCGCCCGTCATGGGTGAAGACCCGGTGCGGGCCCGCGCAGCGCGGTGGCGCGGCGGCGAAAGCGGCCGTGACCGAGCGCATCGAGACGTCGGCCAGGATACCGCCGCCCGCCCGGACGGCCGCGCAGACCGCCAGTGCCGCAGCGATTCCCGAGAGCGGGTCGCCGATCGCATCCGCGCAGAACACCGGCATGCCGTGTCCGGTGCCGACGAGCCCGCCGGCCACCGCCGCGTCGTCGCCGAAGGCCACCCGCATCGGCTCGGATCGGCCGTAGCCGGTGAGACCGACCCAGATCTGGCCGGGACGCAGCCCGCGCCGGTCGGGCCCGAGCCCCAGTTGCGCCAGCGCGCGGGGGCGGGAGGCCTCGATCACGATGTCGGCGGCCGCCAGCAGCGCCGCCAATTCGTCTCGCCCGGAATCGGTGCGGAAGTCGACGGTGCGGAATTCGTGTCCGGCGTGCAGGGGGTCGAAGAAATGGTGATCCGCCCGCGCACCGTCGGGCCGATGCGGACTCTCCACCTTGATCACCCGTGCCCCGGCCCGGCCGAGAATATGGGCGCACAGCGGCCCCGCCCACATCGAGGACAGGTCCACCACCAGCCGCCCGGTCAGGTCTCGCCAGGGTGCCGGCGCCGCGAGCCGGGACAGCTGCCACGGTGGCGTGCCCGGATCGGCCTTCGGTCCGCCGGGGGGAAGGGCGGCGGCCGGGACTCCGAGCAGTTGGGCGCGGTCGGCGAGGTCGGCGGCGGAGACGTCGACGGCGAACTGCGTCAACGCTTTCCAGTGGTCGCGGGTCCGGGGGGCGCCGATGATCGCGGGCACGGCGGCGATATCGTCGGGGCGCGACAGGGTCAGTGCGCACCAGCCGTCGGCGGTGCGCAGCAGGCGGGTGGACCCGCCCGCCGAGCGTGTGCCCGCGCGCCGGAAACCGTGGTCGACCGCCCGCGCGGTGAGTACCGGACCGGGAGCCAGCGGCACCGCCCGTCCCAGCGCGGCGGTCGTGCGCGCGAGCAGGCTCAGGACCTCGCCCAGCCGGGCGAAGGCGGGCGCGGGGGAGATGTCGGGCGGCCCGCCCGCGGGCCCGGTGAGGTCCATGGCTCCCGACGCCGCCCAGCCACAGACCTCGCACCCGAACGGGGACGCGTCCGTCGCACGCGGCGGCCACAGTTCGGATACCCGGTGGGCGAGCGTGGCCGGCGGGGACAGTGCGGCTGGATGGTTCATCTCAGGCCTCCTCGGCGAGGGTGTGCGCGGCCGTCGTTACGACGGCCCGCCGGTGGGCTCGATGCGATCCACCAGGCCCCAGCGCAGGGCGGTGTCGACGTCGATGGTGGCGCCGGTGAGCATCGCCCAGGCGGCCCGCCAGCGCCCGATCCGGCGCGGCACGCTCACCGTGCCGCCCGCGCCCGGGACCAGGCCCATACCGACCTCCGGGAAGCGGAACCAGGTCCCCGGCGCCGCGGTGACGATGCCGCCGAACGCGGCGATCTCGGCGCCCGCGCCGACACAGGCGCCGTGGGTGTCGATTCGCAACCGGGCGGACAGGCGGTCCAGCACCCGCCACGGCGCCCGGTCCAGGCGCACCAGATAGGCGGCCACCGGGTCTGTCGCACAACCGAATTCGTCGAGGTCGCCGCCGCTGCAGAAGGCCGGTCCCGCGCCCGCGAGCCGGACCGAGGTGATACTCGGGTCGGCCTCGGCGACCTGCGCGGCCGCGAGCAGTTCCTCGCGCAGGCGGGCGCTGAGCGCGTTGCGGCGGCGCGGCCGATCCAGCACGATGGCGAGTTCACCGCCCGCGCGGTCGATCCGGACCAGGTCGCCGGATTCGTCGTCCGGTGTCCGGGCCGGCCCCCGAGCCCCGAGCCAATCGCGGAATTCCGTGCCGCCCAGCAACATCGAGTAGACCGCCGCTTCGGCGGCCAGCGCCGGGAGGGTGGGCAGCGCGGGAGTCTGCCGCAGCAGGTGACCGCAGGCCAGCGCCGCCCGGGGCGCGTGATCGACGGCGGCGGCGAGTATCTCCACCGCGGCGGTGCAATCGGTCACCGTGACCACGCGCCGGTCCCGCAGCGGCAATTCGCTCACCGAGACGGTCGCCGCCTCGAGAATCGGATGCAACCGCGCCGGCACCGGATCACCGGCGACGGCGACGGTGAGTGCCGCGCCGGTGGCGATCGAGCCGGCGATATCGGCGATCTGTTCGGGACTCGAGCGCCGCAGTCCGTCCAGGTCGACGACGGTGAGCGGCCGTTGCGGCCTTCCGTCGCGGTCCAAGCTCAGGTCGGCGAATCGCAGGTCTGCGTCAGCAGCGCTGGTGGTCATCGTCACCGCCGTTCTGTGAGGCCGCGAATGCTCGCGGGCAACCGGATGCGCGCACGGGAACCGGAACAGGCCGGACCGATTCCCGTGCGCTCGGCGCTGCGGCGGCCCGCGCCGGCTCCCCGGGGCGTCCGGGTCCGGGGGCGGCGCGTGTGAAACGGGTTACCGCAGCTGGTCTTTCATCACCTTTCCGGTCGCGTTGAGCGGTAGTTCGTCGAGGAACACCACGGCACGCGGCACCTTGTATCCGGCCATGTTCTCGCGGCTCCAGGCGATGAGCTCGGCCTCGGTCAGCGGCGCGTCCGCGACGACGAACGCCTTGCCCACCTGGCCCATGCGCTCGTCGGGCACGCCGATCACCGCCGCCTGCACCACCGCCGGATGCTGCAGCAGCACGCCTTCGATCTCCGCGGGATAGGCGTTGAAGCCGCCGACGATGAACATGTCCTTCTTCCGTCCGATGATGCGCAAGCGGCCGCCCTCGTCCACGGCGCCGAGGTCGCCGGTGTGCAGCCAGCCCTCGGCGTCGATCGCCTCCGCGGTGGCCGCGGGATCGTCGAGATAGCCCTGCATGACGGTGTAGCCGCGCAGCAGCACCTCGCTGTCGGCGGCGATGCGGACTTCCACACCGTCGCACGGGGTTCCGGCGGTCGTCGCGATCTGCTCGAAGGTGTCCCCCGGGCGTGAGGCGGTCGCGGTACCCGCCTCGGTGAGCCCGTATCCGGTCATGATCGAGCGGAAGGGGAGTTCGGTCTTCACCCGGCGGATCAGTTCCACCGGGATGTCGGCCGCCCCGGTGACCGCGGACCGCAGCGACGACAGGTCGTAGCGCCCGCGCACCCCGAGCAGCGAGTGGTACAGCGTGGGCGGGCCGGGCAGCATCGTGATCCGTTCGCGCGCAACGAGTTCGCAGACGTGGTCCACATCGAACACCGGCACCGGCAGGATGGTGGCGCCACGGATGAACGAGGCCAGCACGCCGGCCTTGTAGCCGAAGGTGTGGAAGAAGGGATTCACCGCCAGGTAGCGGTCACCTACGCGCAGATCCGCCAGCTCACACCATTCGGTGTACAGCCGCAGATTCTGGCGATGGTTCATCATCACGCCCTTGGGGCGGCCGGTGGTGCCCGAGGTGTAGATGATGTCGGAGATGTCGGTCCCGGCCACCTCGCGTTCGAAAGGTGAACCGCTGGACAGGAAATCGGAGGCGAGGTCGATCACCGGCACGCCGTCGGGCCCGCGCAGTTCTCGCCCCAGGAAGCCCTGCTGTACCAGCAGCAGTTTCGCTCCGCTGCGGCCGATCACATCCGCCGCCTCCGCCGCCTGGAACCGGGTGTTGACCGGAACCAGCACGCCGCCCGCGGTGAGCAGGCCGAAGGCGGCCACGATCCAGGCCGCGGAATTGGGCGCCCAGATCGCCACCCGGTCGCCCTTGCCCACCCCGGCCTCCGCGAAGGCCCCCGCGGCCCGGCGCACCCGCTCGACGAGTTCGGTGTAGCTCAGCCGCAGATCGCCGTCGACGACCGCCTCGGCGTCACCGAAGCGATCGGCCGAGGAGGCGACCATCTGCGGGATGGTCTCCCAGCTCATACCGCGGGCCGCACCGCTCATACCTTCAGCAACCTCGCCAGGTTGCCGCCCATGATCTTCTCCTGGTTGGCCAGCGGCATATCTTTGATCTCGTTGATGTAGCGGGCCGGTTCGGCCAGGCCCTCCGGGTGCGGGTAGTCCGAGCCGAACAGCACGTTCTCCACCCCGATCAGATCGGCGATGGCCTGCAGATCCTCCTCCCAGAACGGGCTGACGTGGATGCTGCGCTTGACCGCCTCGACCGGATCCTGGAAGCCGAAGCCCTCCGGCGCCTTCTTGTACACATCGTGCAGATTCTCGAGCAGCGGGGCCAGCCAGGAGGCACCGTTCTCGATGACGGCCACCTTCAGCTCGGGGTGGCGGAACAGCGCGCCGTGGCACACCCACGAGGCGACGGCGTCCTGGATCGGGCGCCATTCGGTGGTCATCCGGAAGGTGTTGGTCTTGAACGGCAGCATCTCGAGGTTGCTGCCCTCCCATTCGGCGTTGAACCGCGAATAGCCGCTGTCGGAGGAGTGCATCGTCACCAGCACGTCGTGCTCGACCACGCGCTTCCAGAACGGGTCGAATTCCGGCAGGGCGAACGAGCGCGGCCCGCGCAGACCCGGCACCGGAGCCGGGCGCACCAGAATCGCCTTGGCGCCGTGTTCGACACACCAGTCGAGCTCCTCGATCGCCTTATCCACGATCGGCAGGCTCACCACCGGCACCGTGAAGATGCGGTCCTTGTAGTTGAAACCCCACTCCTCGAGCAGCCACTGGTTGAGCGAATGCACCACGGCGTGAATGAGATCGGGGTGATGGCGCATGCGCTCCTCGATGAGGCTGGCCAGGGTCGGGAACATCAGCGTGCGGTCGAGCTGTAGCTCGTTCATGAGCTCGAGGCGCGGGCCGGGCTCGTGGAACGCGGGAATCGAGCGCATCGGCTTACCGAAGATCTCCCGGCGGCTCTTACCCTCGGGATTGCCGTTCTTGAAGTACTCCTCCATCGCGCCGGGCCGCGCGACCACCTCGAAGGTGGGATTGGGGATGTACTCGCTGATCTGGCCGAGGACCGCGATCTTGGTGCGGCCGTTGAGTTCCACGTACTGGATGGCGCCCTCGAACTCCTTCGGCAGGTACCGGGTGAGGGCCTCTTTGGTTTCGTACAGGTGGTTATCGGCGTCGAAGAGCTGGTACGGCAGCTCGATCTTCGTCATAAGAGTCTCCTTTGTTCGTTATGAGAATCATATTCTCAGTTTTTGCGTGTGGCAACGTCCTGCCCGGCCACGGCGGCGCGCACGCGGTATTTCTGGACCTTGCCGCTCGGGGTGCGGGGGAAGTCGTCGACGATGTGCAATTCCTCGGGCCACTTCTGCTTGGCCAGGCCGGCCTCGGCCAGATGCGCCTGCACGTCGGCCAGGGTCGGGGTGGTGCTGCCGGACCGCAGCCGGACCACCGCGGCGGCATGTTCGATGAGCCGCGCATCGGGCGCGGCGACCACGACGGCTTCGGCGACCGCGGGCATGCGGTGCAGCACGTCTTCCACCTCGACCGCGCTGATGTTCTCGCCGCCGCGGATGATCAGATCGGTGGTGCGGTCGGTGATGGTGAGATAGCCGTCCTCGTCCAGCCGCCCGACATCGCCGGTGCGGTACCAGCCCTCGTCGTCGAAGGCGGCCGCGGTCAACTCCGGATCCGTGTAGCCCAGGCACAGATCCGGTCCGCGACTGAAGATCTCGCCGTCGTCGGAGAGCCGGATCTCCACCCCCGGCAGCGGGCAGCCGTCGGTGTAGAGGCGTTTGTCCTGAGGATCCGTGCAGTCGGAGCCGGTGATGGACGGATGTTCGGTGCTGCCGTAGGCGCGGTAGGCGATGATGCCGAGTTCGGTGAGCCGGGTGGTCACCGCGGCCGGCACCGAACTCCCGCCCAGCCCCGCGTATTTCATCTGCCGCAGATGCGCGTCGGTGAACGACGGATGGTCGAGCAGGCTGGTGAGGTAATAGGGCACCCCGCCCGCCACGGTGGCGCCGAATTCCGACATCAGGGCCAGCACCCGGCCGGGATCCCACACATCCACGAGGTTGATCTCCGTCCCGTCGAGCACCGGGATGAGCAGGGCGTTGACCATGCCGATGAAATGGCCGACCGGTGCGGCCGTGAGCTGGGCGCCCAGATCGGGCGGGTAATGCGCACTGAGCTGGCGCGTTTCGAACCCGAGGGTGCGATGGCTGTGGACCACGCCCTTCGGGTCGCGGGTGGTGCCCGAGGTGAAGGCGATCAGCGCGGGGGAGTCCGGTGCGACCGTGACGATTCCGGGCATCGGCTCTTCGTCGAGCAGGGAGTCGAAGTCGCGGCCCACCACGCCGACGATCGGCACCTGCGCGCACAGATCGGGCTGAAATTCCATGGCGCCGAAGCGTTCCGCGGTGACGAACACCTTCGGACGCACCGCGTCGAGGATGTAACCGATTTCCTTGCGGCCGTAGAAGTGCACGATCGGCACCATCGTGGCCCCGAGGAAGGAGGCGGCCCAGAAGGTGGCCGCGGCCTCCATCCAGTTGGGTAGCTGGAAGGCGACCACATCGCCGGGGCCCACACCGCGGCGGCGCAATCCGGCGGCGAGCCGGCGGGCGAGGTGCTCGACCTCGCGCACCGTGCCCGACCAGGGACGCAGCTGGGAATGAACCCGGAACGGGACCTCGGGTGCCCCGGCCAGGCCCCGCGTCAGCATCTCGCCCATGGTTTCGCGCGTCCACCATCCGCGCGACTCGTACCGATCGATCAACTGCTGCGGGATCTTTCGCATGGCTGAGCTCCAATGCCCGACGAATGGGAAGGCCGGCGGGACCGGACCCGAATACGGAGATGATATTCTCAGATTCGGAGAAGCAACATATCCAGAACGGAGAACGTGTGATGGTCGACCTCGAGGTGGACGGCGGGATCGCGGTACTGACCATCAACCGTCCGCAGGCGCGCAACGCCATCGCGCCCGAGACGATGGATCAGCTCGATGCCGCGATCGATGCCGCGGCCGGCGCCCAGGTGCTGGTCGTGCGCGGTGCGGGCGAGCGCGCGTTCGTCTCCGGCGGAGATCTCAAGCAACTGGCCGCGATTCGCACCGAGGAGGGTGCCGCGCAGATGGCCTGGCGGATGCGCGGCATCTGCGATCGGCTGGCCGCGTTCCCGGCTCCGGTGGTCGCGGCGCTCAACGGTCACGCCCTCGGCGGCGGTGCGGAATTCGCGGTGGCCGCCGATATCCGGATCGCCGCCGACGACATCACCATCGGGTTCAACCAGGTGGCGCTCGCGATCATGCCCGCCTGGGGCGGAGCCGAACGGCTCGCGAAGCTGGTCGGGCGCAGCCGCGCACTGCTGCTGGCCGGCACCGGGTCCCTACTGTCCGCCGCGGAGGCGCAGCAGTACGGCCTGGTCGATCGGGTGGTGCCGCGGGCGGATTTCGAGCGGGAGTGGCGGTCACTGGCGACCGCGCTGGCCCATCCGGCCTCGGCGCCGATCAAGCGCGTGGTCTCCGGCGCCACCCCGCCCGAGGCGGTGGAAGCCTTTGCCCGGCTGTGGGTTTCGGATGCGCACTGGGAAGCCGCGGATCGGGTGCTGAACCGCGGTTCGGCCCGCGGCGCGACCGTGCGGGCCTAGGACCGGTTCCTCGCCGAGCCGGCCCGCTGTATCCGTCGGGTGTGGTTTGCCGGATTCGGCGGCGGTCAACACTATGTTTCGGCCTCGCCGGCCTGGTTCCGGCAGGCCGTCGTTGTTGTTTGCCGTCGGAAAACGACCTGCGCCACATCGGCGCAGAAGGAGGATACGTGCGCATCATCACCACCGGTCTCGCCGCCACGGCGTTGACCGTCGCCGCGGTCGCGGGGGCCGGCGTCGCTGCGGCCGATGACGATTCGGGGCTCAACCCGCCCAAGGAGATCATCACCGTGGATATCAATCTCCTCGGATGTTCGATCGGCGCCGGACTCGGCGCGCAGCTGGTTCCCACGCTGAGCGCCGGCGGATTCGGTGGCCCGGTGGGCATCGACGGCGGATTGGCCTCGCGGCTGCGCAGCGCCGGCTGCCTGCCCTGGCGCTGACGGCGCGAATTATTCGGTCGCGCTGTCGATTTCGGTGATGGCGTGCACCGGGCAGTCCAGCAGTGCCCGGTGCACGCCGTCGCGATCGGCGGGTGCGACGACACCGTCACCTTCCAGCGACGCGTAGCCCCAGTCGTCGAGCGAAAAGTACTTCGGCGCGTGTTTGGCGCAGGTGCCGAAGCCGTCGCAGACGGTGCGATCGAGTCGGATCTTCACAGCGAGGTCACCGCTTCCACATCGAAGGGGCGGACGGCGGCGAACGGCGTGGCCGCGCAGATCGCGCAGCCGCCGCCGCGGTGGCGCGCCACCGCATCCGGGAATTCGTCGAGCAGGGTCCGGGCCGCATTCGTCGCCGCGTCGAGGGTGCCGCAGGCGCCGCGGCCGCGCAGCACGGTCGCCCAGCGGCGCAGCCGATCCAGATCGGCGGCCTCGGCGACCCCGTCGCGCAGTGCGGAGGCGACCGCGCTCATCGCCGCGGTGCCGTTGAAACACGAGCCGCACTGACCGGCGTTCTCGCGGTCGAAATAGTCCAGCACCGCCGCCGCCACCGCGACCGGGCAGTGGTCGGGCGTGAGCAGTGCGACGGCGCCGCAGCCCAGTCCCGTCCCCAGCGCCCGCAACGTCTCGTGATCGAGCCGGGCGTCGAGGATGCGGCTGTTGGTGAGGCCGTTGAAATAGCCGCCGAGCAGCGCGCCGTGCACGCGGTCCGCGGCGACGCCGTGCAACTCGAGCAGGGCGCGGAACGAAAACCCGTGCGGCAGTTCGTAGATCGCCGGTTCGCGCCCGCCCCCGGTCACGGTGGCCAGGAAGGTCCCCGGCGAGTCCGCGGTGCCCACGGCGCGGAAGGCCGCCGCGCCGAAGCGGTGAATCCATGCCAGCTGGGCGAGAGTTTCCACGTTGCTGACCAGTGTGGGGCGTCCGCCCACGCCGGCCGCATACGGACGGGGCGGCTTGTCGGTGGGTGTGGCGGGCCCGCTGTCGATCGCACGGACCGCCGCCGTCTCCTCCCCGGCCACATATCCGGCGGCGACGGTGACGATCTCCATCGGCACCGCGAGCTCGGCGGGATCGGCCTCGGCGAGCGCGCCGGCGACCGATTCGGCGGCCCGGTCGTCGGAGACGTACAGCACCGCGCGATCGGCGGCGAGAATCGTCGCGGCGGCTCGTAATCCGTCCAGCACCAGATGGGGGCGCCGGCGCAGCAACCAGCGGTCCTTCCCCGAGGCCGGTTCGCCCTCCTCTCCGTTGGCGACGACCACCGGCCGCACTCCGGCATCGCAATGCCGCTGTACCGACAGCAGTTTCGTGCCCAGCGGGAAGCCCGCGCCGCCGCGCCCGCGCAGGCCCGACTCGACGACCTCGGCGAGCAGCCGCGCCGGATCCTCGATCGGCGCGTACCCGCCGCTCGCCCGGTACGCCGCCGCCGACTCGGTGCCCTCGCCGCCGGTGATTCGCGGCGCGGTCCCCGGTGGTGCGCTGACTATCGGATTCGCGATCGCATCCATCGATCCGTCCTTCGGAATATCGTCCGCCGCCGAAAACTGTCGGCGCGGAAATGGCTGTGCCTACAATCGGCGGCATGCGTACCGCAGTAATTCGTGTCGATGTGGATCCCGCCGGGGAACTGCCGCCCGCGGAATTCGGGAAGAAGATATCCGCGCTCATCTCTCGCGCTGCGAAATCCGGAATATCGGTGACCGCACCCGATATCGATCGGCTTCCCGCACGCCGCCGCGAAATCCAGGTGCGGATCGACGGTGACGACACGGCCGCCGTGCGCGAACACGCGGTGGGAATGTGTGCCGATATCTTCGGCTCCGCCGTCCGGCCCGGGGCGGTCACCTTCGTCAGCCGGGGGACCGACGACGACGCCCACGGTGTCCTCGCCGGATTCGGCATCACCGGAGAGATCGATCGCAGCTGCGACGCGGCCGGCTTCGACACCCTCACCGTCCGCCTGGCGCGCACCGATCTGGAGCGCATCCCGGAGAGCCGGATCCAGACCGCGCTCGAGGCGGCGACCAACTCGGAGGTGGTCATCGTCACCAGGTGAGCACGGCGGTGAGCCGCCTGCGAGAGGCTCACCGGCCCACCGCGATTCGCCGATTTCCACCGCTACTGCCGCACGAAGTCCAGGATCGCCGGCGCGGCCAGCACCCAGGTGTCGAAGATGTTCCCCTCGCCCCGGGCGCGCGCCTTCTGACCCTGCTGCCAGGCGTCCTCGGGCCACGGCGGATCGATCAGGACCGAACCCTCGATCAGGCAGTGCACTTCCATCGACGTCCGCTTGGGGTGGTCGATATCGTGCTCACCTCCCCGGATGATGAGCGTGGGAATCCTCAGCTTCGAGAACTCGTAATCGGTCACCCCGGGAATCGTCTGACCTGGTTTCGGAACATAGGCGTCGAGCCAGCGCAACATCTGCGCCTGGAATTCCTCGGCGTCGAGAGCCAGCAGCCGGTCCTTGTTCTTCGGATTGTCCTGGATGCGTTCCTGCCATTCCGGCAGTTCGATCAGGCCCTCGATGCCCTTGATCTTCGCCGCGGTGATGTTGGGAATGATGTAATGCGAACCGAGCGCGATCAAGCCGTAGTTGCCGCCGACGATATTCCACACGATCAGCTTCGTCGCGATCTCCGGATACAGCATCGCCGTCAGAATGGAATCCCGCGCACCGCCGGAGCCGCCGGCGATGATCACCGGACCCGTGTCCAGATGCACGAGCAGATCGTGCAGCACCTCGGCGCGCATATGCGATTCCGTGGGACCCCAGAACGCGACCTCACTGCGGCCGCAGTTGGGCCGGTCCCACAGCAGGACCCGGTGGCCACCGGCGACCAGGGCCTCGGCCAGCGGCCGCAACCCCGGAATTTCGATGCTGAACCGGCCACCGGGAGTGAGCACGATCAGCGGACCGGACTCTCCCAGAATTTCGTAATAGACCTCACCACCGCGGATTTCGGCGATCGGCATGGACAGACCTCCTCGTCTGTGTCGGATCGAGCTGCGCTATTCGTCGCCTGATGGGGCGCCCTACGTGGTGACACTTCGTTGCCGCCTTTGGGCGCTGACCCATCAGGCCGTGACCAGAACGTCGTTGCCGACCACCCGCACGGGATAGGTGCGGATACTCCATTCCGGTTTCACCGCGGTGGTGCCGGTGGCCAATTCGAATCCCCACTGGTGCCACGGGCAGTAGATGTATTCGCCGCCGCGCACGCTGACCGCGTCACCGGGAACCGATTCGTCGACCGCGGTCAGTCCCCGGGTGCGGCCCGAACACAGCGGGCCGCCCTCGTGCGGACAGTAATTGGCGATGGCGTAGAAGGTGCCGTCGACGTTGTAGACGCCGACCCCGTGGCGGCCGATCGGCACGAGTTTATGTGTCCCGGGCGGAATTTCGTCGATGGTGGCGACGGCGTGCTCACGCCCCTGCGGCAGCCGCGGCGTGGCCGCGAGATCGTCGCTCATCTCAGAACACCCGCACTTGCCCGGGCAATACCGGCACGGTATCGGGCAGGTTGGCGTAGGTTTTCAGCCCGTTGCCGAACATCACCGGCTCGCGGGTGTGCTCGGGCAGATGTTTGACCAGCCAGCGCGGATCGTCGAAGGTCCAGTGCGGATAGTCCGAGGAGAACAGCAGAATCCTGTCCGCCTCCATCCATTCCAGCGCCCGGGTCAATTCCGTCTTGTCCTCGGGATAGTCCAGGGGCTGGGTGGTGAACTTGATGTGCTCCTTGACGTACTCCGACGGCTTGCGCTTGATCTCGACCCATGCTTTGCGCGCCTCGTAGATCGCGTCCATCCGCCACATCAGCGGCAGGATCCAGGTGAACGCATGCTCGACCAGGATGATCCGCAACGCCGGGAAGCGGTCGAAGACGCCGTCGAAGATCAGGCTCATCACCTGATTCATCGCCAGTAGCGAGTAGGTGACCATGAAATCGTGGTTGTAGCTGGGATATCCCACCGGCGGCATCGGCAGCATCTCGAAATTCCCGCGGGAGAGGTGGCAGGCCACCGGCAGGTCGTGCTTCACCGCGGCCGCCCACACCGGGTCGTACATCGGATCGCCCCACGCCGGCCGCGGTTCGGCGCGAATGAGGATCTGCGCCATATACGGATGTCCGGCCCATTTCTCGATTTCGCGGACCGCGCCGGCCGGGTCCTCGGCCGCGGCGCTGATGGAACCGCGATAGCGCTGATGCCAGTTGTTGTGACCGTCGAGCCAGTCCTGATCCAGCCAGGTGTTGACCGCCGCCGCGGCCGCCGAGGTCGCCTCCGGCAGCCGGGCCTGGTGCAGGCCCGGCTCGAGGATGGCGATATCGGAGCCGGCGCCCATGATGAGCTGCCGGAACAGCGTGTCGGGATCGCTACCCGGGAAACCGCCGTCGGGTGTGAAGGCGTCCACCCGCATCGCGTAGGCGTAGGCGAAGTCGGGGGCGTCGTAGAAGATGGTGCTGCCGACGTGGCGGTTGAGGAAATACTTGCTGCGGAACGGCTCCGGGTAGAGTTCGGCGAGCCGTCCCGGCCGGGGCACCGGGTGGACGTCGGAGTCGACCACCCGGACCGCGACCCGATCGGTGCTCGGAATCCGTTCGCGTACCTCGGTATTCGCCTGCGTCATGGGTATCCCTTTCGATTCCGATACCGGTTACCGCGTCGTCGCCGCGGCGGGAATGTCGATGCCGTACAGTCCGGCGGCATTGCGCCACAGCAGCTTCTCGCGCTGGGCGGAAGTGAGCGCCGACGGCAGCCGCGCCGGATCGTCGAGTTGCCAGTGCGGATAGCTCGAGCCGAACATCACCATGTCGTCCTTGCCGGTGAATTCCAGCCAGTCTCCGGCGAATTCGACATCGCCGGGCCCGTCGAGCCGGCCCTGGACGAAGTAGATCGAGCCGGGGAGATAGTCGCTGGGCATGCGCGGCGCCCACGGCGTCTGCTCGAGGTGCGGACGGCCGAAGGTGTCCATCCGCCACATCATCGGGGTGAGCAGGTCGGCCGCGCCGTCGGCCCACACGAAGCGCAGATCAGGAAAGCGTTCGAACACGCCCTCGGCGATCATGTTCATCTGGTGGTACAGATAATTCAGCGCCATGAAGCCGAGGTACTGCTCGTAGGTGCGCGGATGTCCGGACGGGGTGGGCGGATAGGCCACGCCCGAACCGGATTCGATATGCACCGCGACCGGCAGCCGCGCGGCCGCCGCGGCCTCCCACAGGGGCCAGAACTGTGGCTTTCCGTAGAGTTCGCGCGACTGCAGCGGAATGCCGATCTGCACGACGCGCGGATGGGAGCCCCAGCGTTCGATCTCGCGGACCGCGCCGGAGATGTCCTCCGGATTCACCCGCAGCGTGCCTCGGTAGCGGTCGGCGTAGGTGCCGGAGTCCAGCCAGCGCGAGATCATCATCTCGTTGTGCGCGCTCGCGATCGCGGTCCCCAGATGGCGGTCGGGCATGATGCCGCGGGTCATCGGATGCAGGACGGCGATGTCGGTTCCGCGCTCGCCGAAGAGCACCTGCCCCACGGCATCGGGCTCGGAGCCGGGATATCCGCCCTCGGACAGGACGGTGCCCGGGGCGTATTCACCGCCGGGCGCGCCGTACCAGTCCATCTCGACATCCGGATAGCCGCGAGCGCTGTACGGCTCGCGCAGCCAGGTGCGCAGTTCGGGGTTGCCCTGGAAGAAGATGTGCACGCTCGCATCGATCAGCGGGCTGGTGCTGCCGTCGGGGAGAGTGATCATCGGCCCTCCTGCGGGAAATGCCACGCAGCTGCGGGATTCGGTCTCGGCGAGGCGGAACGGTCCGGCTCGGGATGGTCGATCATGCGGGCTCCGTTGCGGGAATTCGAATGCGTTCGCGGACTGCCGTCGGCCCGGCGGTCGGGGAGAGTGCCCGGAAAGCTGTGCGGCGGACGGACCGGTGCGCGTTCGCCGGAGCGAATGCGCGAACCAAATATTTGTTCCGCAACTGTACGTCGAAACCCGCCCGGCGCACAAGGGCCGCCGTCCGGCGGTCAGGCGGCGGGGGCGGTGCGAGTGGCGCCGCACAGCAGAGTCGCGCGGGAATGTGCGTGTGCCGCATCGATTCCCACGCGCGCGACCACCGGCGGGGGCATCCAGATCAGGTCGCGCACACACGCCGACAGCCGGCTCTTGGTGATGCCCTCGATGGTGATCTCGCCGTCGGCTCGGCCCTGGTCGACGACGGTCGCGATCTGACGTGCGCGAGAGCGCAGGACCTCGATCACGTCGCTGGTGTCGGGGGGAGTGGACCGGAACCACGCGCGCTGGATCGCGAACTCGAGGTCGAAACGCCACAGGGCGTTGAGATTGATCCAGGTCAGCGCGTCGAGTTTGGCGACGGCGGAGCTGTCGGTGCCGACCACCGCTGCGTAGGCGCGCGAAATCTCGTCGTGGAAGGACCCCATGATCGAATCCAGCAGCGCCTGTTTCGATTCCACGGTCCGGTACACGCTGCCTGCGCCCATTCCGGCGGCGGTGGCGATATCGCGCATGGTGGTCGCCTCGTAACCGCGGCGGGCGAACTCCGCGCGTGCCACCGCGCGCAGCCGGGCGGTGCGGTCGTCGTCGCCCGTGTCGTCGGGATTCGCCCAGGTGGCGATGCTCTCGCGCGCGGCGCGCAGGGCCGCGGAGCGATCGAGCGCGGCGGGCGAGGCCGGCACGGCGGGCAGGCCGTCGAGCAGCAGGCGGCACACCACCGTGGCGACGCGGTCGGCGGAATTCTCGCGATGCAGGACCGACAGGCCGATGTGCAACATGGTCTGGCACAGCTGTTCGGCCAGCACGGAACGGTCCACGGCCGCGGTGAGGTAGCCGTGATCGGCCGCGGCGTCGAGCAGGGCGCGCATGGCTGTCGTCGGTGCGGAGGGTGGGTCGGCGGCGAGCGCGACGAGCGCGGTGCCGGCGCCGGTGTGCGGTTCGTAGATCGACAACTGCAGTGCCGCGCGGTGTTCCAGCGCGCAGGCGGCGAGGGCGGTGGCGTAGCCGTTCACAACGTCGAAGGCCCGGTCGGCGCCGGTGATCGCCGACGGCGGCGGCGCCGACCGGGCCACTGCATCCAGCGCCGCGTGGTAACGCTCGAGCAGTTCGACCGCGATCGCTTCCTTCGATTCGAAGTGGTGGTAGAGACTGCCGGGCAGGATGCCGCAGGCGTCGGCGACGTCCTTCACATTCGTCCCGGCGTACCCCGCGGAGGCGAACAGTTCCGCGGCCGCGCGCAGGATCTCGGTCCGCCGCACGCTGTCGGCGCGAGCGGGAACCGGCGCGGTGGACTGTGATCGTGGCATCTGCTCAGTGTGACCGATCTTCGCGACCCGTACGACGCGGCCCGGAGCGCGTGCCGTCCGGGTGGTCAGTCGTTGCGCGGGAAGCCCAGATTCAGCCCGCCGTGGCTCGGATCGAGCCACCGGCTGGTCACGGCCTTGGTGCGGGTGAAGAAGTGCACACCCTGTACGCCGTGCGCGTGCGTGTCACCGAACAGCGAGCTCTTCCAGCCGCCGAAACTGTAGTAGGCCATGGGAACCGGAATGGGGACGTTGATGCCGACCATCCCCACCTCGACCTCGTACTGGAAGCGCCGGGCCGCGCCGCCGTCGTTGGTGAAGATCGCGGTGCCGTTGCCGTAGGGGTTGCCGTTGATCAGCTCGAGGGCCTGCTCGTATCCGTCGACTCGCACCACCGCGAGGACCGGGCCGAAGATCTCCTCGCGATAGGCGGCCATCTCCGGGGTCACGTGGTCGAGCAGCGTCGGTCCGAGCCAGAAGCCCTCGGACACATCGATATCGGCGTCGGCGGTGCCGATCGCGCCGCGGCCGTCGACGACGATGCGGGCGCCCTCGGCCTCGGCGGTATCGACGGCCGTGGCCACCTTGTCGCGGTGCGCGCGGGTGACCAGCGGTCCCATATCGGCCTCACCGTGCCCGTCGCCGAGGCGCAGGCCACGAGTGCGCTCGGCCACCCGGGCTACCAGCTCGTCGGCGATATCGCCGACCGCGACGGCCACCGAGATGGCCATGCAGCGTTCTCCGGCCGACCCGTATCCGGCATTGACCAGCGCGTCCGCGGCCAGGTCCAGATCGGCGTCGGGAAGGATCACCGCATGGTTCTTGGCGCCGCCGAGGGCCTGGACCCGCTTGCCGGTCGCGGTGGCGGTGGCGTAGACGTACTCGGCGATCGGAGTGGAGCCCACGAAGGAGACGGCCTTGATCGCCGGTTCGGTCAACAGCGCGTCCACGGCCTCCTTGTCGCCCTGCACGACGTTGAAGACGCCGGCCGGCAGTCCCGCCTCCTCCCACAGCTTCGCCAGCCACAGCGCTGCGGACGGATCCTTCTCACTGGGTTTGAGCACGACGGTATTGCCGGTGGCGACCGCCAGCGGGAAGAACCACATCGGCACCATGGCCGGGAAGTTGAACGGCGAGATGATCGCGACCGGACCGAGCGGGGCTCGCACCGAGTACGCGTCCACGCCGGTGGAGACGTTCTGCGTGAACCCGCCCTCCACCAGATGCGGTATTCCGCAGGCGAATTCGACCACTTCCTGACCGCGCGAGACCTCCCCGAGGGCATCGGAGAACACCTTGCCGTGTTCGGCGGTGATCAGTCCGGCCAGTTCGGATTTGCGGGCGTTGAGCAGTTCGCGGAAGCGGAACACGATCGAGGTGCGCCGGGTCAGCGAGGTGTCGCGCCAGCCCGGGAAGGCGGCCGCCGCGGACTCGACGGCGGCGCGAACCTCCTCGGGCCCGGCCATGGCCACCGCGCCCGTGACCCGTCCGGTGGCGGGATCGGTCACCGGGGCGGTGCGCGCGGCGACGCCGGGCCGGAGGCCGCCGTCGATCCAGTGGCCGATGTGCGCGACGTCCGTGGCGGCGGTCGGTTCGATCGTGCCGGTCACGACCGGGCCCCCGCGTGCGCACCGGTCATGGTGGTCAGCGGCGCCGCGCCGTACCAGCCGCAGGGCAGGCCGCAGCTGGCGGTGATCTCGATCTCGCGGCGATGGTCGGCGAAGGTGCGAACGGTGCGCACCGCCTCCGCGGCGTAGCCACAGCGCGGGCAGGTGCCGAAGTAGTCCAGTATCTGGCGGACCGCGATATCGACGGGCGGCTGCATCAGTACCTCCGGGTCACGAGTTGAGTTGTGCGGCAAGGGATTCGCGTATGTCGTGCGGTCAGTCCAGGAACAGGTCCGGGATCGGCCGCTCGCCGCCGCCGTAGCCCGACAGGTCGCGGACTCCGGATTCGATGAGCACCTCGGCGTCGATGTAGCAGTTTCCGGTGGTGTATTTCGCGGGCCGGGAAAGGATTTCGGCGGCGGCATCGCCCATGATGCGCGGATCGCGCGCCGAGGCGAGCAGGTCGGACCCGTCGGCCATATTCGCCACCGCCGAGGTCGCGATGTAGGTCTGCGGCCACAGGCAGTTCACCCCGATCGCCGCCTCGGCGAATTCGGTGGCCCAGCCGAGCGACAACAGCGTCATCGCGTATTTGGACTGGGTGTAGGCGGGATGCGCGCCCAGCCAGCGAGGGCTGAGGTTCAGTGGCGGCGAGATGGTCAGCACATGGGCCTCGGGCGCCTCGCGCAGCGCCGGCAGGCAGGCCTGGGTGAGCAGGAAGGTGCCGCGCACGTTGATCTCCTGCATCAGGTCGAAGCGTCTGGCCGGAAGTGAGTCGGTCGGCTCCACCGCGATCGCACTGGCGTTGTTGACGCAGATATCGATGCCGCCGAAGCGGTCGACCGCGGTCTGCGCCGCGCGCCGCACATCCTCCTCGCGCCGCACATCGCCCACCACCGCGACGGCCTTCCCGCCCGCGGCCTCGATCTCGGCCACGGCGGTGTGCACGGTGCCCGGCAGTTTCGGATGCGGTTGCGCGGTCTTGGCCAGCAGCACGATATTCGCGCCCCGGGCGGCCGCGGCGACGGCGATGGCGAGGCCGATCCCGCGGCTTGCGCCGGAGACGACCATGGTGCGGCCGGCCAACGGATATGCGGGCATGACGCTCCTCGAAGTCAGTCGTTCGCCTTTGATGGTATTGGCATTCTCTTTTTTTGCAAGTAACGTATTCAAGGATGAACGACGACGTCCAGACCTCCTCCGGCATCCCGCTCGCCCCGGTCTACGGCCCGGGCGATCGTGTCGCCGAACCGCCCCCGCCGGGCGAATATCCCTTCACCCGAGGCAATTTCGGCACCGGCTACCGCGGGCGGCTGTGGACCTTCCGGCAGTACTCGGGGTTCGGCACCGCCGAGGAATCCAATCGCCGCTACCGCTATCTGCTCGATCAGGGCGGCACCGGACTCTCGGTCGCGCTGGACCTGCCGACCCAATGTGGTTACGACTCCGACGATCCCGAGGTGAGCGAGGAGATCGGCCGGGTCGGCGTGGCGGTGGACACCCTCGCCGACGCCGAGATCCTGTTCGACTCGATTCCGCTGGACAAGATCAGCACGAGCTTCACCATCAACGGCACCGCCGCGATCCTGCTGGCGTTCTACGTGGCCGCCGCCGAACGCCAGGGCGTCGCCCGCGAAAAACTCACCGGCACCATCCAGAACGACATCCTCAAGGAGTACGCGTCGCGGGGCACCTGGATCTGGCCGGCGCAGCCGTCCCTGCGGTTGATCGCCGACACGATCGAATTCTGTGCCGCCGAGGTGCCGCGGTTCAACGCGATCTCGGTGGCGGGCGCGCACTTTCGCGACGCGGGCGCGACCGCGGTGCAGGAGATGGCGTTCACCCTCGCCGACGGAGTCACCTATTGCGATACCGTCGTCGAACGCGGCCGCATGAGTATCGACGACTTCGCGCCGCAGATCTCGTTCTTCTTCTACACCCACGGCGACTTCTTCGAGGAGATCGCGAAATACCGTGCCGGACGGCGGCGGTGGGCCACGCTGGTGCGGGAGCGCTACGGCGCGACGACCGATCGCGCGTCGATGTTCCGGTTCGGCTGCGTCTCCGGCGGCGCCTCGCTCTACGCGCCCCAGGCGCAGAACAATCTGGTGCGCGTGGCCTACGAGGCGATGGCCTCGGTCCTGGGCGGGGTGCAGTCGATGTTCACCGCCGCCTGGGACGAACCGTTCGCGCTGCCCAGCGAGGAGTCGGCGACACTGGCGCTGCGCACCCAGCAGATCCTGGCCTACGAGACCGGTGTCACGCGGGTGGCCGATCCACTGGGCGGGTCCTATTTCGTCGAGGCGCTCACCGATGCGACCGAGGAGCGGATCGTCGAGATCATGGCCGATCTCGACACGCACGGCGGCATGGTCCGCTGCATCGAGGACGGCTATCTGCAGGGCCTGATCGCCGACGAGGCCTACCGCGCCCACCAGGACATCGAATCCGGCGCGCGCCCGATCGTCGGGGTCAACCGATTCACCTCCGACGAACCCGCACCCGAGATCGGCACCTACGAATTGGATGCCGCGGGAAGGGATCTGCAATTGAAGCGACTGGCCAAGGTCAAGGCGGACCGGGATTCCGGCGCGGTCGCCACCACGCTGTCGGCGCTGTCGCGCGCCGCCGAGGGAGACGAGAATCTGATGCATCGGCTCATCGACTGCGCCAACGCCTACTGCACGGTGGGGGAGATGACCGCCGCGCTGAAATCGGTGTGGGGCGAATTCCGGCAGCCGGTGGTGTTCTGATGCCCGCGCGCGTACTGGTCGCCAAACCGGGCCTCGACGGCCACGATCGTGGTGCGAAGATCGTCGCGCGCACACTGCGCGACGCCGGTTTCGAGGTCGTCTACACCGGCATCCGCCGCCGCGTCGAGGAGATCGTGTCCATCGCGGTGGCCGAGGATGTGGCGGTGGTGGGGCTGAGCATTCTCTCGGGCGCGCACCTCGGACTCACCACCAAGGTGGTGGAGGGATTGCGCGCCGCCGACGCCGCGGATATCGCGGTCGTGGTCGGCGGCACCATCCCGCAGGCCGATGTGCCGAAACTCCTCGAGGCGGGCGCGGCGGCGGTGTTTCCGACCGGCACCCCGCTGGATCACCTGGTGCGCGAGATCCGCGCGCTGACCGCGACGGTGGCGGGCCCGGCCGAGCCGAGATGACCGCGACCCACCGCACACCGCAGGTCACGGCCGGGCGAAGGGGCGGCGTCGCCCCGGTCACGGACACGCACGTCCGAGCGTCCGAGAACGGGCGGTCCGGGCATTTCGGGTGCCGAACGTGGCCGATGGACGCCCAGAATGCGCGCTGGACGGCGGCCTGTAATGAACTCGTGCCCCTTTTCACAGGTTGAGCACGGTCCCAGCTGACATAGTCTGAGCAGGCGAGTTCTGTTCAGGGCAGTTTCGGAGCCGGTCGCGGTCCAGGCGATCGTCGGCGCGAACGAGCGGAACCGCAGTCGGCAGGGGCAGTCGAGGAGGTCGGCCGTGCACACAGCGGTGACGACGGCAATCACACGGCGTGAGTTGATGCGGCTCACGGGAATCACAGCGCATTCGGTCAGCCGGCGTGGCGGCCGGTCGCTGAATGCCGACGCGGTGTCGGGTTATATCGACTCCGCGGTCGGGCGCAGCGCCTTCGCCGTCGCCGACGGCATCGGCGATCATCTGCTGGCCGCGCGGGCGGCGCGCACCGTGGCGCAGGTCGCGGCGCGGGTGGCTGTCGGTGGCAGTGCGGCCGCCGGAATCCTTGCCGCCCGACAACAATTGCTGCGCGAATTCCCCGAGCCCTCCGCCGACAGCGTGGTGGTCGTGGCCGTGTGCCCGACACCGGACCGCATCGACGGCCCCTGTGATATCGCCTGGGTCGGCGACTGCCGGGCCTATCACTGGAACGGGCGGGTGCTGCATCAGATCACCAGCGATCACACCGTTGCCGAGATGATGAACGCGCGCGGCATCACCGTCGCGCCCCGGATGCACCATATGGTGACGACCTCGGCGCGGACCGTGCAGCCGGAGGCGGTGGGCCACGGCATCACCGGCACCGGCGCCGGGCGCTGGCTGCTGAGCACGGACGGGGTGCACAAGACCTTGCCGATGACCGAGATCAAGCAGATCCTCGCCGACGCCGACTCCGCGTCGACCGCCGCGGACGCCCTGGTCGAGGCGGCGATCACGGCGGGTGCTACCGACAACACCACCGCGCTGGTCTTCGATCACGGCTGAACAGCGGGCCCGCCCGCGCGGCCGCGACCGGCACCCGGCGCGGCGGCCGCGGCCAGGATCCGGCGCAGCGGCCACGGAAGTTCCCGGAACAGCGCGGTCATGGCGGCGGCGGTGCCGCGCAGATCGGTGCGCCCGGACAGGTAGGCGCGTTGCAGGTCCGGGGGCAAGGCGAAGAAGGCGTCGAAGAAGACCGGGAGTTCCTCGGGCGGCAGCGCGAGCAGCGCCCGCAGGCCGGCCCGGCGCAGCGCGTACACCAGGCGTGCCGGGACCGGCCACAGGCTCTGCCCGGCGGCCACGGTGTCGGCGGCGGCGAGTGCGGCGCCGACGCTGTATCCGGTCGCAGGATGCAGCAGTCCACCCGCCGCCCCGAAGACGCCGTCGCGGGCCCGGCCGCCCTCGACCGGGAAGCGCACCCGTTCGATCGGTGCGTCCGCGCCGAATTCGATTCCTCGGCAGCGCAATCGGTGTTCCAGACGGCGCCGCAGCTCGCCTTGGCCGATCGCCGGCCGTCCGGCCAGGCAGGTCTCCTCGAACAGCATCCGGCCGCCGCCAAGCGGGATCGTGTACAGGAACGACGCCGGTTCATCGGCCTCGGTGCCGTTGTCCCGGGACCAGTCCATGAAGACGGCCGGTTCGCGATCACGGTGCAGCACAACGCCGTAGGCGGTCTGCTCGGCTCGTCGCACGTCGCGGGCCAGGCCGCGGGCGTCGACCACGCGCTGCGCGGTCGGTGTCCGGCCCGAGGCCAGCCGCACGCGGTCGGGCCGCTCGATGTCCAGGACCCGGTCGGCGATCACCCGCACGCCGGACAGGTCCAGCGCGTCCTGCAGCGCCGCGGTATCGAAAACCTGATAGGTACGGGCGATTTCGACCTCGCGGATACCCCGGGCGAGCGGCCGCTCGATCGTCGCGGCCACGACCCGGGCCGGTAGCCAGTCCGGCAATTCGTCGGCCCACGTGCCGTAGGTCGCGGGCCACCGGCGCCACGGATGCGGATCGATCGCGGTCACGGCGAGTCCGCGGACGGCCGCGCGATGCGCCAGCGCCCGCCCGGACGGGCCGAGCCCGCAGACGATGAGATCGGCACTCATGCCGCCATTGCAGCAGATCGGACGGACGCGGTGTGACCGGCCGTCGCATCACAGCGGGTGTGTCGGGTCCGGTAGGGTCGACCCACGATGCCCGGGGGGACCACAACCGCGGAGGGCGCTGCCCCGGGACGCGGAAGGTGGCAGCAGATGACGTATCCCCCCGGATCCGGGCCGTACGGCTACGGCCCGCAACAACCCCACGACTCGGGGTGGGGGCGCGACCCGAACCAGCCCGGCTCGGGCTGGGACGCGGCACCGAGCGGGTGGGAGACGCCGGCGTGGGATCAGCAGATGCCCGCGCCTCATTGGGGGCAGCCCGCTCCCGGCGGCTATCCGACTCCGCCACCGCCGAAGAACAACAACGGGCTCGTCGTCGGCATCGTCTTCGGCGTGATCGCGCTGCTGGTGATCGCCGGCGGCATCGTGGTGGTCGCGACTCGCGACTCCGGCGGCGACGACCGGGCCGGCGGAACCAGCACGCCCGCGCTCGTCCCCGCCACCACCGACGCCCGGACGACCACCGCGGCCCCTACCACCAGTGCGAGTCCCGACACGTCCGGCCACCTGAGCTATCAGGAATACGGGCACGACTGGAACTTCAAGGCCGGCGATGTGGAACTGCACGCCGACTGGGTCGAGGGCCGCGACCATCCCAGCTGCGCCGATATCGAGGTCGGGGGCAAGCTCACGTCGCTGGGCTGCCGGTACGCCGCGGAGATGGTGTACAAGGCCGAGGGCGGTTCGCTGATGCTGACCCAGTTCATCATGGGGATGTCGAGCAGTGACACCGCCGCGGCCGCACCCGGCGCGTATACCGACGACGACCTGAAACTGCGGCCCGGCACCTACATCTCGAACTTCACGACCGGCAAGTGGAAGGACGACGCCGAGAAGCAGTTCCTCGTCGTCACCTTCGCCACCGCGACCAGCTCGGTGGACGAGGGCACCGTGAAGAAGTACCTGAAGTACCGGCACGACGACATCCTCGGCGCCCTCGCCTTCCGCTGACGGGGTGTGCGGTCGCCCGGTTCAGATGCCGCCGGTCGCGAGCAGGCCGCCGTCGACCCGCACCACCTCGCCGGTGATCCATGCCGCCTGATCGGAGACGAGGAATCCGACCAGCGCGGCCACATCCTCGGGCGTGCCCAGGCGCCGCAGCGGATAGGTCGCGGCCACCGCCTCCTCGTTGTCGGTGACGAGGGCATCGGCGAATTTCGTCTTGACCACGCCCGGCGCGACGGCGTTCACCCGGATCGACGGACCCAGCTGCCAGGCCAGTTCCTCGGTGAGCCGGATGAGGGCCGCCTTGGACGCGCCGTAGGCGGCGATCACACCCGTCGAGCGGATGCCGGCCACACTCGCGAGGTTCACCACCGCGCCGCCGTGCTCGCCCATCCAGGCCCGATAGGCCTGCTGCACATAGCCCAGCGCCGCGACCACATTGACGTCGAAGATCTTGCGCACCGCGCCGAGATCGGCCTCCATTAACGACCCGTAGACGGGGTTGATGCCGGTGTTGTTGATCAGGATGTCCAGGGATCCGAATTCGGCGACGGCGGTGTCCACCTGCTCGGCGCGCGCCGCCTCGTCACCCGAATTGCCCGCCAGCGCAACGACTTTTCCCGGATGGCCGAGCGCGCGCAGCCGGTCGGCCGCCTCGGCCAGCGGTTCCGGTTTGCGGGCGGTGATCAGCACGTTCGCCCCACGCCGCAGCAGCTCCGCCGCCACCGCGTACCCGATACCGCGGCTCGCGCCGCTGACCAGCGCACCCTTACCCAACAGATCCTCGCTCATGGATCGCGACCTTACGTCAGGTGGGCGCGGGCGGCGTCGCGGACCCGGGGCGGGGTGCTGCGCAACACCTGGAAGCCGGCACCCGAGACCATGACCGGGATGCGCCGGGCCGCCTGCAGGTAGCGGATCCGCGCGGACCGGGGCAGCTCCGGCCACGGCAGCGGTTCGGCGTCGTCGGGATCGGGATGGGCGGCTCCGCCGAGCAGAGCGCGCCGATCCGCGATCCGGCGTTCGTAGTCCAGCCGCGCGAGCAGCCCGATCTCGTCGTCGTCGAAGGTGACCGCGAAGGCCGGATCGAAGGCGGGCACCATGAAGCAGCCGATCGCGGCCAGATCTTCGCCGATACCGCGGGCCTGCAGCCGGTAGGTGCGGCGGTCCTGGTCGCTGAGTTCGTTCCAGTGGCGCAGGGCGGCGGCGTCGGCCGGCGCCTCACCGGTGGTCATGACGGTGTGGGCGCGGGCCTGGTGGTCGACCCGTTCGCTGGTTTCGTGCAGCGCCCGCCCGAGTTGTTCGCTGACCCGGTCGGTGACGTATCCGGTGAGACTGTCGATGACACGGTCCTGTGCGGTGAGCCGGGCCTTCATCCGCCGGCATTCGTGCAGGACCGCCTGCGCGTCGAGGAAAGTCTGCTCGGAACGGCGGTCACCGGTGCGCCCGAGCACGTCCTGGCCCACCATGATCACGATCATGAACACCAGTTGCGCGAGCGTGGACAGAAACGCCATGAAGGCGAACGGGTACGGGTCCACCCGCTGAATTCCCGCCTGCGCCAGCACAACCCACAGAATCTGCGAGCCGAGCGCGAGATAGAAGCCCCACACGCTGCCCAGTCGCTCGGTCAGCCACACCGCGATCCGGTCGTTGGTGCTGACCGCCTGGTCGGCGGCCTGCGGCGGCGGCTGCACCCGATGCCGTTCGATCCACGGATGCGGTGTCGACTCGAGCAGGCTCAGGCCCCGGCTGAGCGCGCGGTCGTGGTGGTCCAGATGTGCCTGCAGATCCGCGACCTGGGCGAAGATCGCCTCGGTGTTCTCGTAGGTCTGCACCGACCGGCGGTCGGCGGCGGCGCTGAGCACCCGCTGGCCCACCAGGATCACCAGGCACAGGATCAGCTGTGCGACATTGTCGACGAACAGCAGGAACGGGAACGGATACGGGTCCACCGGGCGCAGCGGCCCCCAGGTCGCCAGCGCCATCCAGGCGCTGAACCCGATGAGTACCAGATACAGCGCGGGCATCGATCCGATCCAGCGGGTGAGGACGGCCGCGACCGCGTCGTTGACGCCGATGCGTTCGTCGGCCATCGTCACCGCACCGGTGTGCGTCTCGAAATCCAGAGCGGTATCGACATCGGCGTCGGTGGGCGCAATCGCGGTCGCGCCGCTGTGCGCGTTCGGTTCACCGCCGCTGCGTATCTCGTCGGCCCGGCTGTCGCTGCTCACCTCTACGGCCCCCTCGCCTGCGCTCGTCCGATACCGCGCACTGTACGTGCCCTCTATGGCACGTGCGCATCGCTACGCGGGGGAACAGGTCAGGTGGCGGTGAAACCCGCTGTGGTGCAGGGGTTTCAGTTCTCGGCGACGGCAGCTCGCCCGCGCCGAGAAAGGCCGGCGGATCCGTCGTCGGCAACTGCCGGCCTTCCTCGGCCGGGATATGCCCGGCGTGTCGCTCAGCGCCGTAGGAGATCAGTGATCACATCGACCACTTCGTCCGGCGCCTCCTCGGCCATGAAATGTCCCAGCGCGAGGGTGCGGTGGTCGAGGTCGGTGGCCCATTCGCGCCATACCGCGGCCGCGTCGTAGCCGAGTTCGGCGCCCCAATCCTGCTGAATCACGGTGACCGGCATGGTGAGTCGGTGTCCGGCGGCGCGGTCGGCCCGGTCGTGGTCGAGATCGACGGTGGCCGAGGCGCGGTAGTCGGCGACGATCGAATCCACCGCGCCGGCGCACGCGCGTAGGTACTCCCGGCGGACGTCGTCGGGAATCGCGTCGGGGCGCAGGCACCAGGCGTCGAGGAAATGGCCGAAGAAGTCGTCGGCGCTCGCGCGGATCATGCGCTCGGGCAGCCCGGGCGGCTGGGCCATCAGATAGAGGTGGAAGGCGACCGCGGCGGTGTGGCCGTGCAGGACCTCCCACATATCCGATGTCGGCAGCACATCCAGCACCGCGAGATGGGAGATCCGATCGGGACGGTCGAGTCCGGCGCGAATCGCCACCAGGGCGCCGCGGTCGTGTCCGGCCAGCGCGAACCGATCGAATCCGAAGTGGTCGGCCAGCGCGATCACATCGGAGGCCATCGTGAGTTTGGCATAGGTGCCGGAATCGGCGGCGATCGGTTTATCGCTGTCGCCGTAGCCGCGCAGGTCCGGGCACAGCACGGTGTGGTCGCGGGCCAGCGCCGGTGCGACGTGACGCCACATCAGATGCGTCTGCGGGAAGCCGTGCAACAGCACGATCGGAGTACCGGAGCCGGCGTGCGCGACGGACAACGCGACATCCTCGGCGACCGGAACGCGGTCGTAGTCGAAACCGGGGACGGTGGGTGCGGACATGCGGTGACGATCCCTTCTCTAGGCTTGTTCGGTGCGATGTCCATGCTCGGCGGCGGCAATGAGCAACCGATGAGTGCGCAGCTCACCGGCTCCGACGCGGCACCGACGGCCGGTGTCCTGGGCCCGGTGCGGGTCGCCGCCGCCGACGGGACGCCGCTGCCGCTGCACGGCCCCCGGCATGCCGAGGTGCTGGCCCGCCTGATCGCCGCCGGCGGTCGGGTGGTGCCGGTGCCGGCCTTGGTGGCAGACCTGTGGGAGGACCCGCCGCCGGGCGCGGTCGCCGCCGTGCGCACCTTCGTCGCCGCCCTGCGCCGTGCCCTGGAACCCGGCCGCGCGCCGCGCACCCCTTCCCGCGTGATCGTCACCGAGGGCGCCGGATACCGCGTGGCGCTGCCTCGCGATCACGTCGACGCCTGGTATTTCGACGATCTGGTCCGCGCGGCCGCGAATCAGGCCGGGCCGCAGCGGATCGAGACGCTGGAGACGGCGCTGGCGCTCTGGCGCGGAGACGCCTACGGCGACTACCGGTGGGCGGCCGGAGACATCGCGAAGCTCGATGAATTACGTTCTGCGGCAGTGGAAATGCTCGCGGAGGCGCGAATCCGCCAGGGACGGCCGGAACAGGCCGTCGCCGAACTCGAAACCTATCTGCACGAGCATCCCGTGCGGGAGCGGGCCTGGCTGCTGCAGGCGCGAGGACTGTGGCAGGCCGGGCGGCGGGCCGACGCGTTGGCGGCGCTGCGGCGGGCCCGAACCCGGCTGGGCACGGAAGCCGGATTGGATCCCAGCGCCGAACTGATCGCCCTCGAACGCGAAATCCTCACCGGAGAACCGGAATTCGGTGAGCACCGATTGTGGCGTGACACTGTCGCCGCCTACCGCGCCACCGGTCCGCGCAGCCGCATCATCTCCTCCGCCGATCTGCTGCGCGGCCTGGCCCTGACCGACGCGACCGGTCTGATGACCGCCCAGGATCGCCGGGCGCACGCGATCGACGACCTGTTCGCGAGTGACGATCCCGAACTCACGGCCACCGCGCTGACCCGCATGGAGGTACCGGGGGTCTGGTCGGTGCTCGACGATCCGGCCCGGTCGGCGCGCGTGGCCGAGGCCGCCCGCACCACCCTCGAACGCTTGGACGACGACGACGCCGCGCCCGCGCTGCGCGCCCGGCTGCTCGCGCTGTTCGCGATCGAAACCCGCGGCCGCCGTGGCACGTCCGGCGCCGACGCCGCGCGAGCGGCCGAACGTATCGCCCGCGACCTAAGGGATCCGGCCGTGCTCGTGCTCGCTCTCGACGCCCGATTCCTGCAGTCCTTCCACACGCCGGGCCGGTGGCCGATGCGGGCGCGGCTCGCTCAGGAGCTGATCACGGTGTCGCGCCGGCACGACCTGTCGACCTACCTGATCCTGGGTCATCTCGTCGCGATGCAGGCCGCGTGCGCGCTGGGCGAGGTGGCCGTCGCCGACGAGCATGCCGCCGCGGCCGACCGGCTGGCGGTGCGCTACGAGCGCGACCTCGTCGGGGTGTTCACCACCTGGTACCGCGCGCTGCGCACCGTCCTGACCGACCGGCCGGAACCGGAAGTGGCAGACGCCTACGAACGCGCGCTCGCCACCCTGCCGGGCTGCGGCATGCCCGGTGTCGCAGCGGGTCTCGCGCCGCTGACCGGCCTGTGCCTCGCGCTGCGGGCAGGCCGGGACCCGGCCGAGTTCGCCGCGGCTGACTTCGGGCCGAACACTCCCTACGCCGCCGCGCTGCTCGAACCCGAGCGCGCCCACGAGCTGCTGCGCGCGGCGCCGGCGCCGCCGCCGGACCACTTGGCCGAATTGCGTTGGGCGCTACTGGGAATCGCCGCCGACCGATGTGCGGACCGGAGTACCGCGCGTCAGGTGCATCGCGCCCTGTCCCCGGCGCGCGGCGAACTGCTCGGAGCGGGCACCGGCATGCTGAGCCTCGGTCCGGCCGGCGCACTGCTCGATCGTTCGGCGCCGTAACGAAACATTCGGCGTGGCGATCCCTCGGATGTGAGTATCAACGGCCTCTCGGCCGCCCAGCAGCGCGCCGCGTTGCGCCGCCTGGTGGTGGCCTTCGGTGAACTGAACACCATCGTCGAACTCGCCGCGAACGAGGCCTCTCCGGATCTACGCGAACATGCCGAACTCGTGCGGGACATGCTCGGCGCCCTGGTCACGGAGGTGGCCCAGCCCGGGCGTGACCGGCATTGCTATCTGCCATTGACAAATGGCACATAGGTAGCTGATGCTCGGTATATGGAGACGAGAAGGTCAACGGAGACCTCACCGTCGGCCACCGCACCGGTCCCGTCGTCACCGTCGCTGCGTTCGCGGCTGGCGCTGACCGCGGGACGGTACGGGGTACGGCCGATCAACTGCCTGCTACCGGCGAATCCGCTCGGCATCGCCGCGGCCCGTGGGCTGGTCGCGTCGATCATGGCGATCTGCGGGCCGGTGCTGCCGGGAACCCGTGTGACACAGGTGCGTTCGGGTTCGCTGCGCGGGGAGTGGGTGTGCGCGGCCGGAGTCGGTCACGGCGATCGCGCCCTGTACTACGTGCACGGCAGCGGCTATGTCATCTGCTCGGCGCGCACCCATCGCGGTCTGGCGTCGCGACTGTCCCGCGCCACCGGACTCCCGGTCTTCGTCGTCGAGTACCGGCTCGCGCCCGAGCACCCCTTCCCGGCCGCGGCCGACGATGTGGCCGAGGGCTACCGCTGGCTGCTGGCCCACGGCTACCGGGCCGGGGACCTCGTGATCGGCGGTGACTCGGCCGGCGGGCATCTGTGCGTGGACCTGCTGCTCGACAATGCCCGCACCGGAGTGGCGCAGCCGGCCGGCGCGGTGCTGTTCTCACCGCTGATCGATCTGTCCTTCGAACTGGCCCGCGGCTGCGAACTCCGGGCCGCCGAGGCCATGGCCTCCGCGCGCACCGGTCGCAACGCGGTGCGGTTGTACACCGGCGACGAACCCGAGGATTCGCCGCGGCTGCGGCTGCGCATTCCCACGGGAATCGCGTTGCCCCCGTTGTTCGTTCAGGTGAGCGGCGCGGAGATGCTCGCCGACGACGCGCACCACCTCCGCGACCTCGCCCGTGCCGCCGGCGTGCCGTGCGAACTGGAGGTGTGGCCGGGCCAGATCCACGTCTTCCAGGCGCTGCCGCTGGCCGTACCGGAGGCCGCGGCGGCATTGCGCCGCGCCGCCGCCTTCATCACCGGGGTACTCGCGCGATCCCGTGCGGCGCAACCGGTATCGAGTGCCCGAGAGGCGGGATAGTGATGTGGATCGTGGATGCGATGGCGGGGGCGAATGCGGCGCTGCGGTCGGTGATCGGCGGCGACCGGAGCACCTACGACGCGAAGGCCGTCGTCACCGGAGCCGGCAGCGGGATCGGGCGCGCCTTCGCCCTCGAGCTGGCCCGGCGCGGGGGAGAGGTGATCTGTGCCGATATCGACCTCGGCCGGGCGGAGGAGACGGTCGCGCTCATCGACCGGATCCACGGCCGCCGCGCGCACGCGTATCGCTGTGACGTGGCCCAGCGCGCGGAGATGGAATCGCTGGCGCAGCACAGCGACGCGATCTTCCACGGCCCGCCGACCCTGGTGATAAACAACGCCGGTGTCGGTATCGGCGGAAAGCCGGTGGGCAACATCGGCTTCGAGGACTGGCAGTGGGCGCTGGGCATCAACCTGTGGGGTGTGGTGCATGGATGCGAACTGTTCGTGCCGCGGCTGCGCCGGGCCGGCCACGGCGGCATCATCAATGTGGCCTCGGCGGCCGGATTCGCCGCCGCACCCGCGATGGCCCCGTACAACGTCTCCAAGGCGGGCGTGGTGTCGCTGTCGGAAACCCTCGCCGCCGAACTGTCGGGCACCGGCGTCACCGTGACGGTACTGTGCCCGACCTTCGTGCGCACCAACGTCGCCCGCGACGGGCGCATCACCGCCGGATCGGCCCGCCTGGCCACCGAACTGATGCGCTGGACCGGCTTCTCGCCCGACCACGTCGCGCGCATCACCCTCGATGCCCACGAGCGCGGCCGCCTGCATGTGCTGCCGCAGCTGGACGCGGTGGTCGTCTGGCATCTCAAACGACAATTCCCGGCCACCTACACCCGGGCCCTCGGCGTGCTGAACCGATATCTGCCGCAAGCGGATTCGGCCCCGGCATCGGCCGACAGCGAGAAGACAGGAGTCTGACATGTCCTTCGACTTCGACGATATGCTGGCCAAGATCAAGTCCCGGCAGTGGGCGCTGGCCGATATCGAGTGGGACGCACCGGGCGCGGAACTGATCGATCCCGAACTGCACGCGAAACTGACGCCGTTCATGGCGGATCTGATGTGGATCGAGAACGTCGGCGCGCGCGGATTCGCGGCGATGGCGAAGAAGGCCCCGACGCAGACACTGCGGGAGATCTACCGGTACTTCCACGCCGAGGAACAGCGCCACGCCAATGCCGAACTGGCCCTGATGCGCCGCTGGGGGATGCTCGACGGCGACGAGATCCCCGAACCGAATATCAACGTCAAGCTGGTCATCGACTTCCTCGACAGATATGCCGACGGCATGTCGCTGTCGTTTCTGGGCACGGTGATTCCGATGCTGGAGGTGGCACTCGACGGCGCGCTGATCAAATTCGTCACCGACGAGATCGCCGATCCGATCGCCCAGGAGGTGTTCCGCAAGATCAACTCCGACGAATCCCGGCATCTGGCCACCGATTACGCGGTGATGGAACTGCTCGGGCACTCCACCGCCCGCAAGCTCGCGATCGATCTGGTCGGAGGCTGGGTGAAGCCGTCGCTGATGATCGGCGTGCTCAGCTATGTGCCGCTGCTGAACAAGATGCGCGACAACATCGTCGCGATGGGCGTCGACGAGGACAAGCTGTATACCGCGATGCGCCGGTTCAAGGCGGTCGGGGAGCGTACACCCGTGGTGAACCGGGTGCCGATGTACCGGATCGTCAAGATGCACAGCGACTGGGTGATCAACCGCGACCACCCCTACCACCTGCTGGCCGACACACTGGTGAAGGTGACCGCCCGCATCCCCGACCGGGTGCTGCCCGCGCAGCCGACCTGGTCGAAGGAACTGACCTACGAGCCGGTCGCGTGATGAGCGGGAACACCGTGCTGGACGTCGCGATCGTCGGAGCCGGATTCGCCGGGATCGGGGCGGCGATCCGGTTGCGGCAGCGCGGAATCACGAATATCGCGATCTTCGAACGGGACCGGCGGGTCGGCGGCACCTGGCGCGACAACACCTATCCGGGGGCGGCCTGCGATATTCCGTCGCGGCTGTACTCCTACAGTTTCGCGCCGAATCCGGAGTGGTCGCAGACCTATTCCGGCAGTGCGGAAATCCTCGGCTACATCGATGCGATGGTCGAGAAGTTCGCGCTCGGCGCATCGATTCGCTTCGGGCACAACGTATCCGGATTGGCCTACGACGAGGCGGCGGGAGAATGGGAGATCGCCTTCGACGCCGGTCGCACACCGGTGCGGGCCCGTTCGGTGGTGCTCGCGGCCGGGCCGCTGGCCAATGCGAGCCTGCCGGACATCCCGGGTCGCGACAGCTACGAGGGCCATATGATCCACTCCGCCCGCTGGGATCACGACTACGACTTCACCAGTAAGAAGGTGGCCGTGGTCGGCACCGGCGCCAGCGCGGTGCAGATCGTCCCGGAACTGGTCGAGCGGGCCGGGTCGGTGAAGGTCTTCCAGCGCACGCCCGGCTGGGTTCTGCCGCGGATCAACCGGCACACCACCGGCCTGACCCGGCAGCTGTACCGGCACCTGCCACTCACCCAGCAGCTCGCCCGGCAGGCCTGGTTCTGGGGGCACGAATCGGTGGCGCTGGGCGTGGTGTGGAATACCCCGCTGACCAGGATCGTGGAATCGGTGGCACTGGCCCATCTGCACAGTCAGGTCCGCGATCCGTGGTTGCGGCGGCAACTGACTCCCGATTTCCGGGCCGGATGCAAGCGGCTGCTGATGAGCAGCGACTACTACCCGGCGCTGCAGCGCGACAACTGCACCCTGGTCACCTGGCCGATCGCGAGGATGTCGCCGGCGGGCATCCGCACCGCCGAGGGGATCGAGCACCGGTTCGACTGCATCGTGTTCGCCACCGGTTTCGAGGTGTCGAAGGCGGGCGCGCCGATCCCGATCACCGGCCGCGGCGGGCGGGTCCTGGACGACGAATGGCGCAGGGGCGCATACGCGTACAAGAGTGTGACCGTCGCGGGTTACCCCAACCTGTTCTTCACCTTCGGGCCCAATTCCGGCCCCGGGCACAATTCGGCGCTGGTGTACATGGAGGCGCAGATCGACTATCTCGCCGCGGCGATCGGCATGCTGCTCGAGCGGAATCTGCATTCGCTCGAGGTGCGCCGCGACCGCCAGGACCGCTACAACCACCGGCTGCAGCGCCGGCTGCGGGCGACCACCTGGAATTCCGGGTGCCGCAGCTGGTATCTGACCGAGGACGGCTTCAACGCGACCATGTTCCCGGGCTTCGGCAGCCAGTTCACCGGTCAGCTCGCCACCCTCGATCCGCACGACTATGTGCTGATCCCCGGGCGGGGCGGCGCCCGCGCGCCTGTCGCCGATCGGGCGGTGACCTCGTTGGGCTAATGTCGACACGATGCGTCGCGCCCGAGCTGCTCACACGGGCCGGAGGCGGGTGCGACGCGGGTCGGCGTCCGGCACGAGGAAAGGGTGGGCGAGAACGGGATGGCGGAGTACCGCATCGATGAACTCGCCCGCGCCGCAGGCACAACCAGCCGCAATGTGCGCGCCTACCAGGAACGCGGCCTGCTGCCGCCGCCGGTGCGCCGGATCGGGCGCGCGCTGATCTACGACGACTCCCACCTGGAGCGATTGAAGATCATCGACGTGCTGTTGCAGCGGGGGTTCACCACCGCCCATATCGCCGATTTCATCACCGGCTGGGAAACGGGTAAGGACCTCACCGAGATCCTGGGGCTGCAGCACGCGGTCACCGCCGCGTGGGGGCAGCAGGACGAGACGCTGCGGGTACCGCGCGAATTGATCGACACCTTCCTCGGCGAGGAGGCGGCCGATCCGGAGATCCTGGAACGTCTCGCCGAACTCGGGCTCGCCCGGATCGACACGGAGACAATCGAATTCACCGATCCCCAGCTGCTGGAGAATTTCGCCGAACTGCACGGCTACGGGTTCCGGCTGGGCCGGCTGGCCGATCTGCAGGCAGCCGTCAGCGGCCGCCTCGACGAGATCGCCCACGACATGATGTCGGTCGCCAAGCAACAGATCGTCGATGCCCACGGCCCCGGCTGGCTGCCCGACACCGACGACGAAATCGCCGAAACCGCGAAGATGCTCAACCATTTACGCGGTCTCGCCGTCACCGCGGTGAACAACACCCTGGCACGGTCGCTGGATCGTGTGCTGCGCGAGGAGCTGGGCGACTATCTCGCCGAGGCCGTGGACCGGCGCGCCAAGGAACACTGACCCGCGCCGGCGTGAAGTCACCGGCCGGAACCACCCGTCGGCGCCGCCGCAGCGGCGCCGTGCCGAAGCTCCAGCCGCCGTTCCAGTCCCTCGATGATCAGCGCGAGAACGAATTCGAAATGCTCACCGGCGCGGCCGTCGCTCTCGCGCGCGGTCGCGACGGCGCGCAGGAGCGGGAATCCGGACTCGTTTCCCAGCGTGCGCCGCACCGCGGCCGCTTGCGGATCGGCCGGCCCGCCGGTGGCGTCGAGCGCCTCGCGTGCGGCCGAATAGGCCATCGCGGCAACAAATTTCAGCGTGCGCCCGGCTTCGTTCGCATCGAGTCCGGCGCCGACCAACGCGGCCATGATCCGTTCGACCAGTTGCAGTGCCGACAGCCCCGCCTTCCCGTCGAACCGGACGTAGGCGATGAGCGCCCCCACCTGCACCAGAGCATCGACCACCGCGTAGCCGAACGATCGCAGCAGCTCACGCCAGTCCGCTCGCTCGGGCAGGTCGACCCGGCGGAAACCGGTGTCGAACGCGTCGAACGCGACCAGTTCGAGCAGGCCCTGGCGGTCGCTGACGTGATAGTTGAGCGATTTGCGATGCACGCCCAGGGCGTCGGCCACCGCCTGCATGGTCAGATTCTCCGGCTCCAGATCGCGCGCGGCGGCGAGGATGAGATGACGGTTCAGCCGGGGCGGGCGTCCGCGAGCACGGGCGGGGGCGGCCACGGCATCATCGGTCTCTGCCATGGGGTCTCGCTGTTCCTCGGGAAGCGACGGTCGGCACGACGCGTCGCACAACGCTGGGCGACCGCGCCGCGATATCGAGCGTAGCCGCTTTTTCCCGCCCGGAGAAAATAATTTGGGAACTTTCCCGGCTCTCGGCGGAACCGTCCGCCGGGCTAGGATCGACGCTCGGTCCTCGGGCGAAGACTAGGTAGGAGTGTGTGATGGCGTCGAAGGCCGCCGGGCAGCGTCGCCGGCCCACCCAGGAGCGCGCCAAGGCGACCCGGGAGCAGATCCTCGACACCGCCGCCCGGCTGTTCGGTGAGCGTGGGATCGCCAACACCTCGACCAACCGGATCGCCGCCGAGGCGGGGATGAGTATCGGCACGGTGTACCGCTACTTCTCCGACCGCACCGTCATCGTCGAGGAACTGCTCGCGCGGCTGCTCGAGAACATCGAAAAGCGCGCCACCGACAGCATTTTCGACCGCTCGGACGCCACCATGCACGAGCTGACCGCCCGCCTGCTGAACTCGATCGCCGAGGAACTGGTGGCCAATGCGCTCCTGGTCCGGGCACTCGTCGCCGGGGTGCAGTTCTACAGCAGCGGCATCCCGGAGTTCGAGCCGCGGCTGCGGCTGCTGATCAAGGTGCTGCTGATCCAGGTACTCGGCCCCGGGGACGATCACGAATACGACGTGATGACCTTCGTCATCATCAATACCGGCTTCTCCGCGGTGCTGCGGGCCTCGGCCATCGAATTCGACGAGCGGCAACGCCGCGAGGCCATCGATATGACGGCGCACATGATCGGCGACTGGATCGAAGCCGAGGCCGCGCGGCGCAGCGGCGAGGCGCGCGTGCCGCGCCTCAGATGACGGTGCCGATATCGGTGGCGACGATCCGGTCGAGGGCGCGTTCGGCGACCGCGGCGATGGTCATCGACGGATTGCAGGCCGCGGTACTGCCGGGAATCAATGCGCCGTCGAGGACGTAGAGACCGCGCGTGCCGTGGACCCGGCCCTCCAGATCGCACACTGTGCCCATCGGCGCGCCGCCCAGCGGATGCCAGGTGCTCGGGGCCGCGGCATTGGTGTCGAGCACCGTACTGCCGGGTCCGGCGATGGCATGGACACGAGCGGCGATGCGCGCTGCAGTGCGGCGTCGGCATCGGCGGGCCAGTACAGTTTCGCGTCGTCGGTGGCCGCGTCGTAGGCGAGATGTCCACGGCCGTCGGTGATTCCGAATCCGACCAGCATGGTCGAATGCGCGTCGACGCCGGTCGGCGGAATCGACGCCTGGATCACGGTGTTGGCGACGGCCGGGTCGTCCCACTCCTTGCTGCCGTAGACCACCGGCCCGCCCTGGGCGGTGCCGAAATCGTCGGTCGCGCTGGTCCAGGTGAAGATCCGGTCGCCGTTGTTGCCCCACTGGCCCCCGAGGCCGTCGGGCAGATCCGGGATCTGTCCCTTCGCGGCGGCCCGCAGCAGCAGCTTCGTGGTGTTGATACTGCCCGCGGCCATGATCAGCGCCTGCGCAGTGAGGACGAGTTGTTCGACGACCCGTCCGGCGGTATCGATCCGGTCGACGCTGATCTGCCAGCGGCCGCCGGGCGTTCTCGCCACATCGGTGACCTCGTGCTGGGTTCGCACGGTGGCGCGGCCCGTGGCCTCGGCGCGCGCCAGATAGGTGACATCGACGGAGTGTTTGCCGCCGTTGTTCACCCCGAGCGCGCAGTCGCCGTTGATGTAGGACGGTTTCATCTCGCCGCGCACCTCGCGCAGCGCGAAGCTCCAATCGATCGGCATGGGGATCTTCGACAGCTCGTAGCCGGCTGCGCCGACGTTGCGCGCGAACGCCCGGGAGGGCAGATAGGTGGGGCTGTCGATCAATTCGTCGGGCGCGACATCGGCGCCCAGCATCCGCGCCACCCGCGGATAGTGCTCACGCGCCATCAGCGCGTAGTCGAGTTCGGCAGGGAAGACCGCGGCGAAGGTCGCCTCGGTGGGCTGCAAAGTCATGCCCTGGTACACCAGGGAGCCGCCGCCGACGCCCGCGGCGCAGACCGCGGTCATGTTCTCCCCGACGACGGCCTCCAGCAGGCCGGTGTACGGCTCGACCGCCACCGGCACGCCCAGCACCTGCGGCGCGGACCGGTACCAGAGCATGCGCTTGTCCGGGCGCGACGGATGCGGGAAGGTGTCGGCATCGGGGCCGGTGCGCCAGCGCATCCCGCGTTCGAGGACCAGGACGTCGACGCCGGCCTCGGCCAGCCGCAGCGCGCTGACGCCGCCGCCGAATCCGGAACCGATGATGACGACGCGATGATCTTCCCTGGTCAGCGGGACGGACGTGCGCCGTCTCCCGGTGGTCATCCAGGGCTGGGCGCTCGCGGTGGCCGCGGGGGCCAGAGTCAGACCGGCGGTGGTGGCGCCGAGCAGAAAGGAGCGTCGCTTCATCGGGGGCATGCACTCTCCATCAAGACCTACAGGTACGTAATATCGGTCGCGAGGTTCGCTCCGGACGCGAAAGCGGGGTGCGTGCCGGACCGGTGCGACCGAATCCAACCGGACAACTGTCTCCGGTTGCTAGCGCAGTCTGTACGACCCGGCCGGTCTCGTCAACTGCAACTTGTTTCAGTTGAGGTCGCGAGACTCCGCGATCGCGAAATCCGTACGCGCCGAACGACACCGGGCTCCGGCGTCGGCGTCGGTCCGCGATGCCGGGTCGCGGCACGCGTGCGGTAACGTCGGACAGATGACCGCGTCACCCCGGGCCAATCGAGGGCCGAAGGCAGCTGCGGCGAACCGACGGGCATTGGTTCGCGCGGCGCGGGAGGTGTTCGCCGAGAACGGTTTCGACGCTCCGATGAACTCGATCGCCCGCGCGGCGGGAGTGGGCCCGGGCGTGCTGTACCGGCATTTCCCGACCCGCGAATCGATGATCCTGGCGGTGTTCGACGACAACATCGTCGAGATCGAGGAGGTGGCCGATCGGCCGGGGACCACGGCGGTGGATCTGCTGGATTTCATCGTCGACCAGATCGCGGTCTCGGCCGGCTTCATCGCCACCATCGACCCCACCGGCTTCGACGATCCCCGGCTGTTCGAGGTGTCGCGCCGGCTCGTCGACCTGATCGGCGCCAAATTGGCCGATGCCGATTCGCGCGGTTCGCTACGACCGGAACTCACCGCCGAAGACGTCGTGACGGCTCTGGCCATGCTGGCGGCCGTGCTGATCAAAACCGAACTTCCGGCGCGCCGGGCCACCGCGCGGCACGCTTGGCGCCTGCTGATGCGCGGGCTCAGCCGCGAATCCGGCGACTGAGGTGCGGCTGGTCAGCGCAGGCTGAGCGGCAGGCGCTTGATGCCGTGTACGAAATCGCTGTGCACGTAGTCCGGTTCGCCGACGTCGAAATCCGGCAGCCGGGTCAGCAGTTCCCGGAACAGATGCCGCAGTTCCATTTTCGCGAGTTGCCTGCCCAGGCAGAAGTGCGGGCCGGGACCGCCGAACCCCACATGCGGATTGGGGGAGCGGGAGAGGTCGAATGCGTGCGGGTGGTCGAAAACGGCGGCATCGCGATTGGCGGAACAGTAGAACAACACCAGCTTCTCACCTGCCGCGACCGGTGTCCCGGCAACCTCGGTATCGACGGTCGCGTGGCGCGCGAAATGCATCACCGGCGTCGCCCAGCGCACGAATTCCTCGACCGCGCCGTCGATGCGCTCGTCGAAATCCGCCAGTAACCAGGCCCGCTGCGTGGGATGTGCGGCCAGCGCGGCGAGGGCATGCGAACTCGCCTGTTTGGTGGTGTCGTTCCCGGCAGAGCCGAGCAGCACCGTGAACGCGCCGATCTCCTCGTCGCTGAGGCGGTGCCCGTCGACCTCGGCGGCGACGATCCCGGACATCAGATCCTCCCGCGGCCGCTCGCGCCGGCGCCGCGCGAGATCGATGCCCGCCCCGGTGAGCACCGCCAGCTGCCTCATCAGGTGCGGGGCGCGTTCGGCCAGGCTCGCGTATTCCTCGTCGGTCGTGCTGAACAGGCTTTCGACGGCGAAGGCCACCGGTTCCCGGTCTGCCGGCTCCAGTCCGATCATGTCGGAGATGGTGCGCATCGGCAGCCTCTTGGCGTAGGTTGCGGCGAAGTCGACGGTGCCGTCGGCCCGCAGGTCGGCGAGGAGTTCGTCGACCACGACGGCCGCGTTGGCGCGGATCTGAGATTCGATGCGGCGCACCTGTTTCGGGGTGAACGCCGAGCTGATCAGTTTGCGGTATCGCGTGTGTTCGGGTGGATCCATCGTCAGGAAGAACGAGATGGCGCGTTGCATCTCGGCCGGCATCGGATCCATGCTGATGCCCATCCGGGAACAGAAGATCTCCGGATGGCGGCTGATGTGCTGGATATCGGCATGGCGGGTGACGGCCCAGTAGCCGCGCTCCTCGTGCGGGAAGATCGACTCGACGGGCGGATGCCAGCTCAGGCCCGGTTCCGATCGCAACGTCGCGAAGGTCCGGTCACGGGTGCGGAAGTTGTTGCGCCAGAACGTGGAATCGGAGATATCGAGCTCGTGGAAGCTGCGCCGGGACGCGCCCGGTCGATCGGCGGACATCGGGGACGCCGGTTGTCAGGCGGCCAGGTCGGACGATTCGAACGGTGCGAAGAAGGCACCCATCCCGCCGGCGGCCAGGACGTCGCCCAGCGCGATGAAATCGTAGCTGCCACCGGACTTTCCGGCGACCGCGCGCACCTCGGCCAAGATGTCGCCGGTGTCGTGGCGCAACAGCCGATGCCGGGCCCGGGCCAGATCGTGGGCCGGCACCTGCGCTTCGGCGTGGGCCAGCATCAGATGCAGGCACAGCTGCTGGGCCGGGGTCGCCGGACCGGGCGGGCGGCCCGAGGCCAGATCGTCCGCCAACTGGTCGAAGGTCTGGGCCAGATAGAACAGGAAGACCGGGCGCGGGCTGTGCAGCAGGACGGCGCGCACCTCGTCGCCGAGCAGGTGCGCCGCGATGCACAGCGCCGCGGCGAGCCGCGGGGTCGGTACGGTGCTGTCGAAGTCGCTCATCTGTTCTCTCCCAACCACTTCAGTACTGCGTGCTGCCCTGGTCCACCGGGATCGCCGCCGCGGTGAGATACCGGGATTCGTCGGAGGCCAGCCAGCAGACGGTATCGGCGACGTCCTCGGGTTCGAGTACCCATGTCGGCAGAAAGGGCGTCATCATGTGGGCCAGTTGCGGATTGGTTTCCATGGCGGCGCCCAGCCGGGTCACCATCTCGCCGGTGCCCATCGCCGAATTCACCGGCCCCGGATGCACGCTGTTCACGCGGATGGCGTGCGGGCCGAGTTCGGCCGCCAGCGCGCGGGCCATCCCGGTGACCGCGTGTTTGCCGGCGGTGTAGTGCACCATGAACGGCTGCATCTTGATCCCCGCCGCCGAACTGATCAACACGATCGACCCGCCGCGCCCACCCTCGACGATGTGCGGCGCCGCGACGGCCACGGTATTCCACGTGCCCGTCACATTGATGTCGATGACGTCGCGGAAGGACTGCGGGGTGATCGCATCCCACGGTTCCGGGACCGCGATCCCGGCGTTGGCCACCACCACGTCGAGCCGGCCGAATTCACTCACCCCCTCGTCGACGGCCTTGCGCATACCGTCGAGGTCGCGGGTGTCGACCGCCGCGGCGCGGATCCGCCGGCCGGTCGCCTCCACGAGGCGGACCGTCTCGGCCAGATCCGCGCCGGTCGCGGAATCGTAAGGGACGCAGGGCGGTAGCGGTCCCGCGATGTCGACGGCGATGATGTCGGCGCCCTCGCGCGCCATTCGCACCGCGTGCGCGCGGCCCTGCCCACGGGCGGCCCCGGTGATGAATGCGACCCGGTCGGTGAGTCTGCCGGTCACGTGCCCTCCTGTGGCCCGATGCGGAATGGCTGCGGCGAGAACGGGTGTCGATTCAGTGGGCGGTACCTCCGGTACTCGGCCGGTTGTAGTAGCGCAGCAACACCAGTGCCAGGACGAAGGCCACGGCGGACGCGGCGGCGAACACGTAGAAGATGTTCGTATAGGCGGCACCGTCCGGAAGCTGCGCCAGCGGACCGGTGTTCAGTTTACGTTCCTCGACGTGTCCGGGGGCGTTGATGTGCAGAATCAGCGGGTTGGCCGACATGACCGCCGCGACGGCGGCGGTGGCGGCCGCGGTGCCGAAACTGTTGAAGGCTCCGTACATTCCGGCGCTGATGCCCTGCTGTTCCTGTGGCACCGCCTCCACCACCATATTGGGCAGGGTGCCCAGATATGCTCCCGCACCGACACCGATGATCAGCGCGATCAGCGCCATCTGCCACACGCTGTCGTGGAAGCGGGCGAACAGCAGACATCCGATCACGAACGCGATGGTCGAGGCGAGATAGGGCTTGAGCAATCCGATCCGGGTCGACATCCAGCCGCACAGCGGGGCGACGAGCACGTACACCAGCGCCAGGCCCAGCATGGCCTGCACGGTGAACTGCAACAGCGTCAGACCGAAACCGGGCAGCGTGCCCTCCACCGAGAAGTATTGCGTGACAGCCGATGTGGGAACCTTGATATGCATCTGTTCGGAGGCCTGCTTGGCGGCCTCGGCGGCCGCGCCGTCGACGATCTGCTTCTTGATCGCCTCACCGTCGGCTCCGCCGGGTGTCTCCGCGAGATAGCCCATCGCATACGACAGGCCCTGCATGACACCCACGGACAAGAACGCCGCGGCGAGGATGCCGGCGAACCGCGGGGCGCGCAACAACTTCGGATCCATGATCGGTTCCGGGGTGATCAGCTCCCAGACGTAGAAGGCCACCAGCAGGACCACGCCGCCGATGAGCCAGGCCAGCGCCGACAGCTCGCCCCAGCCCCAGGTGGCGCCGTTGCTGAGATAGATGAGCACGCCGGCGATGCCGGCGCCGAGCAGCACCGCGCCGAGCAGGTCGATCTTGACCTTGGCGCGCAGCTTGGTCTCGGGCACGAACAGTGCCAGCGGCAGGATCGTCACCACGGTCCAGATCACGCAGAACCAGAACAGTGAACGCCAGCTGTAGTGGTCGGTGAGGATGCCGCCGATCAGCGGGCCCAGGATCGCGCCCACACCGGTGCCGCCGCCCGCGAGCGCGATCGCCATGTTCAGGTGGCGGCGCGGCGCGAGATCGCGGATCAGACCGTAGGACACGAAGATCGCCGGGAAGGCCAGCCCCTGCAGTCCGCGGCCGAGCAGCATCAGCACCCAGTTCGAGGTCAGGGCGTCGATGAGGCAGCCGATGATCGACAGCAACAGGCAGAACAGGATGATCTTCTTCTTGCCGACCAGATCGGACAATTTGCCGAAGACCGGTACCGCTACGCCGCCGATCAGTGAGTACAGCGTGGTCAGCCAGGTGAGCTGGCCGGCGTTCTGCTCCGGGAAGGATTCACCGATGAAGCGGGCGCTGAGACTGATGAACGTGAAATGGAACGGGACGATCTCGGTGCTCGCGACGATCGCCACGATGATGAGGACGACACGGAGCGTGGAGGCGTTTTCCAGGCGTCCGGTGTCGTTGTCATCGGGGCTTTCGACGCTGGTGGTCGCGGTTGCCATGGGTAGTTCTTCTCCTTCACCGCCACCCGTGCGTCGGCTCGCTGCGGCCTGAGTGCGGTGAATCACATAATAGACATGTGAGAATCCAGTTTCCAATAAATGAGAAGTAGATTTCTGACCGTTATCGCGCGGACTGCAACCGGCCCACGAATTCGGCCACGTCGTCGGTCGCGGGGTCATAACCCGGGAAGTAACAGCAGATGTCGCGGGCGTACTCGCCGAAGCGGGCGTGAGCCTGGGCCGCACAGTCGGCGGGAGAGCCGACCAGCGCGAGGGTGCGGACCATGGGCTCGGTGATCAGCGCCCGCATCTCGGCGTAGCGGCCCTGTTTGGACAGGGCGTTGAGTTCGGGTTGCAGCTCACCCCAGCCCTCGGCGTCGAGGACCGGGCGGTAGGCCGGAGTGGACGCGTAGAAGGCGATGAGCCGCGCGACCGCGTCGACGGCGGCGGCCAGTTCGGGTGCGGTGCGGCCGAGCGCGACCATGGCCTGGGCGACCACCTCGAAGTCGTCGAGCGTGCGCCCGGATTCGGCCAGCCCGCGCCGCAGCGCCGGTACCGTGCGCCCGGTGAAATGAGTGGCACTGTTGAACGGCATGACCAGCAGCCCGTCGGCCACCTCGGCGGCGGTGCGGGTCATCACCGGTCCCAGCGCGCCCATCAGCACCGGCGGCGGGCCGAACGGATTGGGGCCGGGATCGAACGTCGGCGGCATCAGCGTGTGGGTGAAGAACTCGCCCCGGAAATCCAAGGGCGCGTGACCTTCCCACGCCGCGAGGATGGCCTTCACCGCCGCCACCGATTCACCCGTGCGCCGGGCCGGGCGTTCCCACCGGCTGCCGTAGCGCTTCTCGATGTGCACCCGGATCTGCGACCCCAATCCCAGCCGGAACCGCCCTCCGCTGAGCGCCTGCAGATCGTAGGCGGTGTGCGCCAGGTGCAGCGGACTGCGCGGGCCGGCGATGGCGACATTGGTCATCAGCCGCAGATCGGTCTCCGTGGCGGCGAGAACCAGCGGCACGAAGACGTCGTGCGGGCCCTCGAAGGAGAAGATGCCGTCGGCGCCGAGCGCGGCGATCGCCCGGGCGCTCTCGCGGGCGCGCAGTGGCGAACCCTCCACCTGCAGATGCACTTTCACCGGTGATCCTTCCGTTCGGTGGCATCACGCTAGCGGAAGGGGAAGCGGCTCAGTCCGGATGCGCAGCGGTGAGACGTTCGGCGCACTCCCACACCTCGCGTTCGCGAGCCGGATCGTAGGACTCGGGTGAGGACTCGGTGACCCGGTGGCGATCGATGTAACTGCCGGACTCGGCCGGGACGGATCCGGTGACCACCGCGGCGAGGCGCCGGCCGGCGGTCTTCGGCGTGCTCGCCAGCGGGGTCCAGGTGAGCGCGCGGGCGAGGCGGCGGGCGGCGAAGCGCTCCAGGCGGCCGGCGTTGCGGGTCAATTCCGTGCCGGGGACGAAACCCGGGTTGTAGGAAAGGATCTCGACTCCGGCAGGAAGTCGGCGTGCGTACTCGTGCACCAGATAGATCATGGCGAGTTTGCTCGTCGAGTACGCGGTGCGGCCCGCTGCCGTACTCGACGGATCGGCGAAGGCGCCGGGGTGGGCCAGCACATCGGGGGAGTGCCACACCGGGCCGGGCACCATGCCCAAGTTGTGCCGCAGATCGCCGAAATGGGTGTCGCTGACGGTGATCACGATCCGCGACGGCACGACGAAGCGGTCGCCGAGCAGGCGCAGCAGCAGGTGGTTGGCCACGACGTTGACGGCGAAGGTGGCCTCGAGTCCGTCCTCGGTCGCGATGGTCGCGTCGGTGTACTGGATGCCGGCATTGCCGACGAATCCGGCCAGCGGCGGCACCTCGCCGCGATCGAGCATGTCGTGGATTCGCCGCGCCGCCGAACGGATCCCGGCCAGCGACGCGAGGTCGGCCTCCACATGCGAGGCCGCGTATCCCGCACCGGACAATTCCGCGCACACCTGTGGGCCGGACGCGCCGCGCGCCAGCACCAGCAGGCGGGTATCGGGTGCGAGGCGCAGGATCTCCCGGGCGGCGATCCGGCCGATTCCACGTGTCGCGCCGGTCATCACGAGGGTGTGCATGCCACGACGGTAGCTCGCGCGCGGCTTGTGCGCCCGGCAGCGGATCGGCGGTCCGCCGTCGTGGCACCGCTAGCCGAGCGCGCCGCGCAATGGCGGCGAGGGCGGGAAGGTGACCGGGAGGGCGGTCAGGGCGCGGTGGAAAGGCCCTGGGCGCCAGCGGAGTTCGTTCACCGGCACGGCCAGCTCGATATCCGGCAGCGCGTCCAGGAGCTGGTCGACGGCGTCCTGGGCGACCAGATAGCCGATCTGCCGGGCCGGGCAGGCGTGCGGCCCGGCGCCCCACGACAGATGGGAGCGGTTCCCGTTGCGGTCGCCCTCGCGCACCTGCGGATCGTTGTTGCAGGCCGCGATGCCGATCAGCACCGGCTGATGCGCGGGCAGCCACACGTCCTCGACGAGCATCGGCTGCCGCGGATAGCTCGCGCAGTAGTTCACCAGCGGGGGATTGTTGAACAACACCCAGTCCAGCGCGTCGCGGGTGGTCAGGGCGCCACCGAGCAGGCTTCCGGAGAACCGTTCGTCGGTCATCATCAGCAGCAGGGCGTTGGCGACCAGATGCACCTGCGGTTCGATCCCGGCGCCGAACAGGCTGACCAGCTGGTTGATGACCTCCTCGTCGTCGAGACCGCTGTCGTGCGCGATCAGCCGCGAGGTGATGTCGTCGCCCGGGTAGGCGCGCTTGCGATCGGTATGTTCCTGCAGTGCGGCGGCCAGCATCCGGTTGCCCGCGGCCGCGTCGCCGGTCGCGTCGAAGATGGCGGCCATCCCGGCCGCGACCCGCTCGGCGATATCCGGTTCGATGCCCAGCATCGTGTTCAGGTTGGCCGACACCAGCGGATGGATGTACTGGGTCAGCAGATCGGCGTGGCCGTCGGCGCTGAAGGAGTTGATCAGCGGCATCGCGATCTGCTCGACGACCGTGTGCACCGTGTGCAGATCCACCCCATCGATGGCCGCGACGTTGGCGGCGCGAAAACGCGCATGCTCGGGACCCGTGTTGCGCAACGCATTCGGGCGCCACTCGAGCATCGGCAGAATCGGGCTGTCGGCCGGTACGGTGCGCTGCCAGGTACGCGGGTCGGCCGGGAAATGCTCGGGATCGTTGAGAATGCCGAGGGCGGCCTGATAGCCGATCACCAGTGTCGCCGGCACGCCGGGGGCGAGCTCGATCGGAGCGAAGGAGCGGTGGTGGCCGCGCATGCGGTCGTATCCGCCGCGCGGGTCGGCGGCGAATTCCTCGGTGTAGATGGGAACACGCGGTCCGTCCGGGGCGATCGGTGAATTGTGTGCCACGGGGCACCTGTTCGACGACGATTCCAGCGAATGCGGCGTGGTCACAGAAGACAACTCCAAACGGTCGTGGTGGACGACGACGGCGGCAGCCGCCACCATCGTGAAGCCAAAAGCGTTGGACCGAACCATAATTTGAGGTACGGGGGCTGATGATACCTACCGGCGTGCCGGTTGCGCAGCGGAAGCCGGGCATCGGCTACGTGGCCGACGCCCGGCTTCCGGGCCAGTGATGTGGTATTGGCTCTGTCGCTTCGTGGCCGGTCGTCGCAGACTGACCACTATGACAACTCTGCTGATCATCGCGGTCGTGGCGGCGGTGGCGGCCGGCCTGTTCGACAGCGTGGCACCGGGCGCCGACCGCGAGCGGTTCCGGTGCGCGCTACGGCAAGCCAGGCATTCGCTGACCGATTGGGATGCCGCGCGCGAGTAGGCCCGCGCGCGGCCGAACTCATCGGTCGTCGTCCGAGCGACCGCCCGGCAGGAACTCCTGTGCCTTCGTCTTCATGCCCTGCGCGACCAGATGCCAGGCGTTCGGATCGCCACGCAGCACCGCTTCGGCAGTCGCCTTCATCTGATCCCAGGTGGCGTGCGGCGGGATCGGCGGCACCTCGGGATCACAGCGCACGTCCAGCAGCGTCGGCCGGTCGGCGGACAGGGCGCGTTCCCAGGCCCCGGCCAGCTGCTCCGGATCGTCGACCTCGATCGCCGCGAGTCCGAAACAGCGCGCCGCGTCGGCGTACGAAATGTCCGGAAGCGATTGGGAATCCTCGAATTTCGGTGAACCGCCCATGGACCGCAGTTCCCAGGTCACCTGGTTGAGGTCGTTGTTGTGGAAGACGCACACCACCAGTCGCTTGTCGTCCCAGCGTTCGGCGTAGCGCGCGATGGTGATCAGCTCGGCCAGCCCGTTCATCTGCATCGCGCCGTCACCGACGAGTGCGATCACCGGCCGGTCCGGATGGGCGAATTTGGCGCCGATCGCGTACGGCACGCCGGGGCCCATGGTGGCCAGCGTTCCCGACAGCGACCCCCGCATGCTGCCGCGGAACTTCAGGCACCGCGCGTACCAGTTGGTCGACGATCCGGAATCGGCCGTGACGATGGTGTTGTCCGGAATCTGTTGCGACAGTTCCCAGACCACTCGCATCGGGTTGACCGGTTTCGCGGCCAGCGTCGACTGCCGTTCGACGGTTTCCCACCACCGCGCCACATTCGACTCCACGGTCTCGCGCCAGGACCGGTCACCGACCGGCTTCAGCAGCGGAATCAGCTCGGCCAGAGTGGCTTTCGCGTCACCGACCAGATTGACCTCCGTCGGATACCGCATGCCGATCATGGTGCCGTCGATATCGATCTGCACCGCCCGGGCCTGATCCAGCGGGGGCAGGAACTGGCTGTAGGGGAAGTTGGAACCGACGATCACCAGGGTGTCGCAGTCGCGCATCAGCTCGTAACTGGGGCGGGTGCCGAGCAACCCGATCGGACCGGTGACGAAGGGCAGGTCGTCGGGCAGCACATCCTTGCCGAGCAGCGCCTTGGCGACCCCGGCGCCGGTGATCTCGGCGAGTTCGGTCACCTCGCGCGCGGCCGAGCGGGCACCCTGGCCGACCAGGATCGCCACCTTGGAACCGGCGCTGATCACCTCCGCGGCGCGCTCGATCTCCGCGCGCGCGGGCACGACCACCGAATGCATCTCGGCGGGCGGGCTCGACGGCACCTGCTTGAATTCGTGCTGCGGCGGTTCGTAGCTTTCCTCCTGCAGATCCGCCGGAATGATCACCGCGGTGGGCGCGCGCCGGGTCCACGCCGTGCGGAACGCGCGGTCGAGCGCGTTGGGCAGCTGTTCGGCGACGTTCACCTCGACCAGATATTCGGAGGCCACGTCCTTGTACAGGCTCTGCAGGTCGATCTCCTGCTGGTAGCTGCCGCCCATCGCGCTGCGCGCGGTCTGCCCGATGATCGCCACCACCGGCACATGGTCCAGCTTCGCGTCGTAGAGGCCGTTGAGCAGATGGACCGCGCCCGGACCGGACGTGGCCATGCAGACACCGACGTGCCCGCTGAACTTGGCGTATCCGGTGGCCTGGAACGCCGCCATCTCCTCGTGCCGGGCCTGCACGAACGTCGGCCGGTCCTCGGTGCGGCCGAAGGCGGCGACCAAGCCGTTGATGCCGTCACCGGGATAGGCGAAAACTTGTTTCACGCCCCACTCGTTGAGCCGGGCCACGACATAGTCACCAACCTGTTGCGCCATATCCTCTCCTGTCCTGTCCGGGTCGATCCCACGGGAATTGCCCTGCGTGCCCTGGTCGCCGGGCGGGTACCCGCGGTAGTCGAACTCAACCGCGGCCGACCGGCCCGATCGCGGTCAGTGCCGGGTCATCCGGGCGACGGAACCGGCCACGGATTCGACACAGCGCGACATCCACGCCTGCGGGCTGTGCCGGTGGGCCCGGCCGTCGAAGTCACCGTGTGCGCCGAAGTCGTGGCCGTGTTCGTCGTCGAGCGGGCGCCACAGATTGTCCGGCCGGTCGGTCTCGTCGGCGTCGGTCTGCTGCGAGTCGTAGCCGGTGCGCGCCAGATAACGGTCCAGCACCGCCGGCGCGAGCCGCTGCGCGACGACTGTGCCGACCGTGCTCGCGCCCACCCAATATTGTTTGCGTTCCGGATGCTCGGCCGCGAAGGCGATGGTGTCGGCCACCACCTCGGGCTGGTAGATCGGCGGCACCGGCTGCGGCTTCTTCGGCAAACGCGAACGCACCCAGGAGAATTGGGGTGTGTTGACCGCCGGCGCCTGCACGATCGTCACGTGTACGCCGCTGTGCTCGTGCATCAGCTCCACCCGCACCGCCTCGAGAAATCCGTTGACCGCGTGCTTGGCGCCGCAATAGGCCGATTGCAGCGGGATCGCCCGCTCGCCGAGAGCCGACCCGACCTGCACGATGGTGCCGCGATTACGCGGGCGCATCCGGGCCAGCGCCACCATCAACCCGTGCACCGAGCCGAGATAGGTGACCTCGGTGACGCGGCGATACTCCTTCGGCTCGATCTCGGTGAAGGGGGCGAAGACCGAGGTGAACGCCGAATTCACCCACACGTCGATCGGACCCCACTGCTCTTCTACGCGGTCGGCGGCCGCCTCGACGGCGTCGTAGTCGGCGACGTCGGTAGGGATCGGCAATGCCGTACCACCGGCTCGTTCCACGTCCTTCGCCGCGGCGTCCAGTCCGGCGCGCCCGCGGGCCAGCAGCGCCACGCGGGCACCGTCGGCGGCGAAGCGCCGCGCGGCGGCGCGCCCGATTCCGGCACTGGCTCCAGTGACGACTACGACGGGTGACTGCGCGCTCACTCGGTCTCCTCTCCTCGCGCGGTTGTCCGGCGCCCCGCCGAAGGCCGCTGCAGGGGCGTCGCATCTGCGGCGTACCCGCGCCGTGCGCCGTTATTCGGGCCGGGATCGCCTGCCATCGTGTCCGATTCGGCGGGTGTGACCTGCGGTCGACCGGGTACCCGCGCGATGTCCGGCCGCCCGCGGCGAGGTGCGGCCGCACCACATCCGGCCGACCATGACAGGGGTGCACGAATGACGATTTCGGATCGCGCGGCCCGCCCGCACCGCGGCTCGAATCGAGACCGATGGCCGCTGCAGGCACTCGAAACCGCCCTGAAGGAGGCGGTCGACGGGGAGGTCCGTTTCGATTCGGGTAGTCGCGCCACCTATTCCACCGACGCCTCGAACTATCGCGCTCTGCCACTGGGCGTGGTTGTTCCGCACACACCGGAGGCCGCCGCGATCGCGGTCGGAATCTGTCGCGACCACGACGTCCCCTTGCTCTCCCGTGGCGGTGGCACGAGCCTCGCCGGGCAGAGCTGCAATACCGCGGTCGTGATCGACTGGACCAAATACTGCCATCGGCTGCTCGGCGTCGACCCTGAAACGCGCACCGCCGTGGTGGAACCGGGGATCGCGCTCGATCCGCTCAATCAGCAGTTGAAGTCGTCCGGGCTGATGGTCGGCCCCAAGCCGTCGACTCACGTCAGTTGCACGATCGGCGGAATGATCGGCAACAACTCGTGCGGTGCCACGGCACAGGCCTACGGAAAAATGGTCGACTCCGTGCGCCGGCTCGAGATCCTCACCTACGACGGATTGCGGGCCTGGGTGGGTGCCGAGGACCCGATCCCGGGCGCGAATCCGGAGGCCGACGAGCTGGTCCGCCGGCTGCGGGAGATCCGGGACCGCTACGCCGACGACATCCGCGCCGCGTATCCGGACATTCCCCGCAGGGTCTCCGGATACAACCTGGACGCGCTGCTGCCGGAGCGAGGATTCGATATCGCGAAGTTCCTCGTCGGCAGCGAAAGCACACTGGTGACCGTGCTGCGCGCGGAGATCGAGCTGGTCCGGGTGCCGGCCGCCAAGGCGATGGTCGTGCTCGGCTTCCCCGACGTCTATCACGCCGCCGACGCGGTCTCCCGCATCCTGCCGCACGACCCCGCCGCCCTCGAGGGCCTCGACCATCGCCTGGTCCAACTGGAGCACAGCCAACATCTGGCGGCGAAGGCCATCTCCCAGTTGCCCGACGGGAAGGCTTGGCTGATGGTGCAATTCGACGGCGACGACCAGAAGCAGGCCGACGCGCGGGCGAAGAAGATGATCGCCGATCTCGAACGCGCCACCGGCGCGAGCTCCACCATCCTGGACGATCCCGACCGCGAGGCCGAGGTGTGGGCCGCCCGCGAGGCCGGACTCGGCGCCACCGCCTATCCGCCCGACGGCCCGGAAACGCACGAGGGATGGGAGGACGCCGCGGTCCCGCCCGAGCGGCTCGGCGACTATCTGCGCGACTTCGACGCGCTGCTCGAGGAATTCGACTACGAATCCAGTTCGCTCTACGGGCATTTCGGTCACGGCTGTGTGCACACCCGCATCCCGTTCGACCTGCGCACCGCCGACGGGATCGCGCACTACCGGCGCTTCGTCGAACGGGCCGCACGCCTGGTGAGCAGCTACGGCGGGTCGCTGTCCGGCGAGCACGGCGACGGCCAGTCGCGCGCCGAACTGTTGCCGATCATGTTCGGCGACAAGGTGGTTCGCGCCTTCGGTGAGGTGAAGGCGCTGTTCGATCCGCGCAACCGGATGAACCCCGGCAAGATCGTCCAGCCGCATCGACTGGATTCGGATCTGCGCCAGGGTAGCGACTACCGGCCGTGGGAACCGGTGACGCACTTCGCCTTTCCCGACGACGATCACCGCTTCAGCGAGGCGGCCGGACGCTGCGTGGGTGTCGGCAAATGCCGCGGCGAGAGCAGCGGGGTCATGTGCCCCAGCTACCGCGCGACGCGGGAGGAGGAGCATTCCACTCGCGGGCGGGCCCGGCTGCTGTTCGAAATGCTGCAGGGCGAGGCGATCACCGACGGCTGGCGATCCACCGAGGTCCGCGACGCGCTCGATCTGTGCCTGGCGTGCAAGGGGTGTCGCAGCGATTGCCCGGTCGATGTCGATATGGCCACCTACAAGGCCGAATTCCTGTCCCACCACTACGAACACCGGGTCCGGCCGATGGCCCACTATTCGATGGGCTGGATTCCGCTGTGGGCCCGGCTCGGCACCTCGATGGCTCCGCTCGCCAACGCCGTGACCCACACCCCGGGTCTGCGGCGCCTGGTCTCGGCCGCGGGCGGCATCGCGCAGGAACGGGAAATGCCCCGCTTCGCGCGCAGCCGGTTCACTCGCACCTTCCGCAACCACACGAGCTCCACCACCGGCGAGCGCGGCACGGTGCTGCTGTGGCCAGATACCTTCACCAATAATTTCGAACCCGGAATCGCCGAAGCCGCGGTGACTGTGCTGGAGGCCGCGGGCTTCTCCGTGATCGTGCCCGAGCGCACCGTCTGCTGCGGTCTGACCTGGATTTCCACCGGCCAGCTGCCCACCGCCAAACGCGTACTGCGCCGCACGTTGCGGGTGCTGGCGCCGCAGTTGCGCGACAGCACGCCGATCGTCGTCCTCGAACCCAGCTGCGCGGCCGTGTTCCGGGCCGATCTGCCCGAACTGCTCTACGGAGACCAGGACGCCGAGCGGCTGTCGAAACAGACCTACACGCTCGCCGAACTGCTGGCCGAGCGGGCGCCGGACTGGAACCCGCCGCACGTCGACACCGCGGCCATGGTGCAGCCGCACTGCCACCACCACGCGATCATGCACTACGACACCGATCGCGAACTGCTCTCCTCGACCGGCGCCGACGTGCAGGTCCTCGATGCCGGATGTTGCGGTCTGGCAGGCAATTTCGGCTTCGAACGCGGCCACTACGACGTCTCGGTGGCCTGCGCCGAGGACAAGCTGATGCCGGCGGTGCGCGAGCGTGATCCGGGCACCGTGGTGCTCGCCGACGGATTCAGCTGCCGGACCCAGATCCGGCAGCTGCAACCGGACGCCGATCCGCGCCACGCGGTCGAACTGCTGGCGGCGGCGCTGGCGGCGAAGGGTCAGGGATGAGTGCGGCGACCATCGACGAGTCGGTCCGGGTCGGGGTCTACCGGTTTCCGACGCCGGAGCCGGAAGCCGACGGCACCCTCGAATGGGAGGCGACCACCGCGGTGACCGTCGAGATCGACGCGGGCGGCCAGACCGGGCTGGGGTGGACCTACAGCGGCGGCGCCACCGCGGCGATCGTGCGCGAGGTGCTCGCCCCGGTCCTGGCCGGGCGTTCGCCGCTCGATATCGGCGACTGCCGGATCCGGATGCAGCGCGCCTGCCGCAATCTGGGCACCGCCGCCGTCGTCGCACATGCGCTCAGCGCCGTCGACATCGCTCTGTGGGACCTGAAGGCGCGCCTGCTCGACGTGCCGCTGAGCCGGCTGTTCGGCGCGGTGCGCCCGGCGACACCGGTCTACGGCTCGGGCGGATTCACCACCCTCACCGACGACGAGCTGGGCGAGCAGATCGACGGCTGGCTGTCGGCGGGGTGCCGGTGCGTCAAGATCAAGATAGGGGAGGATCGTGGCGAGCGGACCGAGCGGGACCTCGAGCGGGTGTCTTTCGCGAACGGTCTCCTCGGCGACCGCGCCCGCCTGATGGTCGACGCGAACGGCGCCTACTCCGCCGCTCTGGCCCGCCGGGTCGGCGCCGACCTCGACCGGCACGGCGTGATCTGGTTCGAAGAGCCCGTCACCAGCGACGATCCGCCCGGGCTGGCGTTGCTGCGGGCGGCGCTGCGCTGCGATGTGACCGCCGGCGAATACGTCTACCGCCACTACGACGCGGCCGCGCTGATCGGCTCGGTGGACTGCCTGCAACTCGATGTGACCCGCTGCGGCGGCTACAGCGGCTTCCTGGAATGCGCCGCCCTCGCCGCCGCGCACGGCCTGGACATCTCCGCCCACTGCGCGCCCTCGCTGCACGCCCCGATCGTGTCCTCGTTCGCCCATCTGCGTCACGTGGAATGGTTCATCGACCACGCCCGGCTGGAGCCACTGCTTGCCGACGGCGTGCCCGAGGTCCGCGACGGTGTACTCGCGACCGGTCTCGGCGCGGGGCACGGTATGCGGCTCGCGGACTCGGCCGGAAAATTTTCGGTCGGCGGCGCCGGCCGGCGGTGACGGGGTGCGTCCGGGCGGCGGAATACCGGCGCGGCTGCTGGGTAACCGCCGGACATGGCAGCCATCGGATATTTTCTCGCCAGCGAACAGTTCGGACCGAAAGAACTCGTCGAGCAGGCCCAGCGCGCGGAACAGGCGGGTTTCGAGCGGCTGTGGATTTCCGATCACTTCCATCCGTGGAACGACGCCCAGGGCCACAGCCCGTTCGTCTGGGGCACCATCGGCGCGCTGTCGCAGGCCACATCGCTCCCGATCACCACGGCCGTGACCTGTCCGACGGTGCGCATCCATCCCGCGATCATCGCCCAGGCAGCGGCCACTGCCGCCGTGCAGCTCGACGGCCGTTTCGTGCTCGGCGTCGGCAGCGGCGAAGCGCTCAACGAACACATCTTCGGCGATCCGTGGCCGCCGCCGGGGGAGCGGCTGCGGATGCTGGCCGAAGCCGTGGACCTGATCCGCCGCCTGCACCGCGGTGACGTGGTGACCTATCGCGGCGAGCACTACACGGTGCAGGAGGCGCGGATCTACACGTTGCCCGAACAGCCCGTGCCGATCTATGTATCCGGATTCGGCCCGCAGGCAACGGAATTGGCGGCGCGCATCGGCGACGGCTACTGCACGAGCATGCCCGACGCCGAGCTGGTCGACCTGTTCCGCGACAGCGGAGGTGGCGCCAAACCGGTGCAGATGGGCACCAAGGTGAGCTGGGCGGCCGACGAGGAGGCCGGCGTCGACGCCGCCCACCGGCTGTGGGCCAACGAACTGCTGCCCGGTCAGCTGGGCCAGACCCTGCCGCGCCCCGCCGATTTCGAGGACGCGATGTCGTTGCTCGACCGCGAGGCGTCGCGGCAGCACTTCGCCGCCGGGCCGGACCCGCAACGCCACATCGACCAGTTGCGCACCTGTGTGGACGCGGGCGCGGACGAGATCTACGTCGGCCAGATCGGGCCGGATCTGGAGGGCTTCTTCACCGCATACGAGAAGGAAGTACTGCCGGCCCTGCGCTGAGCGAGACGCAATCACTATCGGCACCGAGGAGAGGCGAATCGGATGGATCACTCACGGGCCCCCGTGCCGGACGCTTGGGCCGAATACCGCCAACTCGGCCGCTACGGCTTCACTCCGCCCGGCCATCGGCAGGGCGCGGGCGCCGATCCGCGCGTGCGCGAGGTCCTCGGCGGCGCGCTGGTGGCCGACATCCTCGCCGCGCCCGGTCTCGACGACCGGCTCTCGCGCGGCGGCTATCGGGTATCCCGGTGATCGTGCCCGGGGAACTGGTCGACGCCGCGGTCGTGGACTAGCTGGGGTCCGGAGTGGAAAACGGGATGAATGTGCCGGATCCGGCCGATCCGAGCTTGCGCACGCTGCGGGTGGTGGCCGAGTGACCGTCGACGGCCGGTAAAATGGGTGGTTCTGGTGTGTCCGAGGGATGCACAATCGAACCGTTTGCCCCCTTACCGTGCTAGGAGACTGTTGTGATCACCGCGACCGACCTGGAGGTCCGGGCCGGAATCCGCACCCTGCTCACCGCGCCGGGGTCGGCGCTGCGGGTGCAGGCCGGTGATCGGATCGGTCTCGTCGGCCGCAACGGCGCGGGCAAGACCACCACCCTGCGCATCCTGGCCGGTGAGGGAGAACCCTACGCCGGCAAGGTGATTCGCTCGGGCGAAATCGGCTATCTGCCGCAGGATCCGCGTGAGGGAAATCTCGATGTGCTGGCGCGCGACCGCGTGCTCTCGGCGCGGGGACTCGACAAGCTGATCCGCGATATGGAGAAGCAGCAGGCACTGATGGCCGAGGTCGTCGACGACGCCGAACGCGAGAAGGCGGTGCGCAAGTACGGCCGGCTCGAGGAACGATTCTCGGCGCTGGGCGGCTACGTCGCCGAGAGCGAGGCCGCCCGGATCTGCCACAGCCTCGGTCTGCCGGATCGGGTGCTGGGCCAGGCCCTGCGCACGCTGTCGGGCGGTCAGCGCCGTCGCATCGAGCTGGCGCGCATCCTGTTCTCCGCCTCCGACGGCTCCGGCGGCAAATCCGATACGACGCTGCTGCTCGACGAGCCCACCAACCACCTCGACGCCGACTCCATCACCTGGCTGCGGGGCTTCCTGCAGAACCACGACGGTGGCCTGATCGTCATCTCCCACGACGTCGACCTGCTCGCCGACGTGGTGAACAAGGTGTGGTTCCTCGACGCCGTGCGTGGTGAGGCCGACATCTACAACATGGGCTGGAAGAAGTATCTCGACGCCCGCGCCACCGACGAACAGCGCCGCGTCCGCGAGCGCGCCAACGCGGAGAAGAAGGCCTCCGCGCTCAAGCAGCAGGCGGCCAAACTCGGTGCCAAAGCGACGAAAGCCGCTGCGGCACACCAGATGGTCAAGCGCGCCGAGCGCATGCTGTCCGAACTCGACGACGTGCGCGTGGCCGACAAGGTGGCCCGCATCAAGTTCCCCGAACCCGCTCCCTGCGGCAAGACGCCGCTGATGGCCACCAACCTCACCAAGCTCTACGGGTCGCTGGAGATCTTCACCGGCGTGAACCTGGCCATCGACAAGGGCAGCCGGGTCGTGATCCTCGGCCTCAACGGCGCGGGCAAAACGACCATGCTGCGTCTGCTCGCCGGGGTCGAGCCGCTGACCGCCGGGCAGATCGATCCGGGACGCGGCCTGCGCATCGGCTATTTCGCGCAGGAGCACGACACCCTCGACGACAACGCCACCGTTTGGGAGAACATTCGCCACGCCGCACCGGATGCGGGGGAGCAGGACCTGCGCGGGCTGCTGGGCGCGTTCATGTTCACCGGTCCGCAGCTGGAACAGCCCGCCGGCACCCTGTCCGGCGGTGAGAAGACCCGGCTCGCGCTGGCCGGCCTGGTGTCCTCGGCGGCCAACGTGCTGCTGCTCGACGAGCCCACCAACAACCTCGATCCGGTCTCGCGCGAACAGGTCCTCGACGCGCTGCGCAGCTACGCGGGCGCCGTCGTTCTGGTCACCCACGACCCGGGTGCGGCCGAGGCCCTGAACCCGGAACGGGTGATCATGCTGCCCGACGGCACCGAGGACCACTGGTCGCAGGACTACCTGGAGCTGATTCAGCTGGCCTGAGCGTGGCGAATGCTTCCTGCGACGCGCCGAGACACGCCGAAAGATCCTCGCAATCGGTGAGTTTCATCACAGTGAGGCGTTGATCACTGCGGATCGAGTGTCTAGCCTGGAGTGAGGCTGCACGGCGACCGGAGGAAGCCATGAGTGACAGGCCCGCACAGGGGAAGTCGATGTTGGGTAAGGGCACGCGCGTCACGGGCAAGTCGCGCGACCGGCTGCAGACCCAGCTCAAGAAGCAATACGAGGCGGGCGCCAGCATTCGTTCGCTGGCGCGGGAGACCGGCCGCTCGTACGGATTCATACACAACGTGCTCGTGGAGTCGCATGTGCAACTCCGCAGCCGTGGTGGTGCCAACCGGCGCAAAGCGGTCAGCAAGGCCTGACCCGCCCACTCGCCCGAAGCGGCCGATCGGCTTCCGCGGTCGTCGGCGTCTTCTGCCGCTCCGCCGGAGTTCACGCGCGGTGGGCGTTGCGTTCGGCCCACCACTGCGGCGCGTCGACGAAGTGGTTGTCGTATTCGTCCTGGGTGGCGGCGAGTTCGGCGAGGGTGGCCTCGCCGGAGGCCACCCGCTCGAGCAGCCGGAAGTAGCCGAAGCGCTGCACGGCCGGGGTCAGCGCGATGAGGATCCGCGCCGGTGAACCCGGGGCGGCGCCGAAGGCGTGCGGCATGAACCGCGGCACCGTGATCGCGCCACCCGCGGCGACCGTCGTGATCTGCTCGCCCGCGAGCACCTGCAATTCGCCCTCGGCGACGTAGAACAGCTCGTCGGACAGCGTGTGGTAGTGCGGAGTCGCCCCGTCGGCGCCGGGGGCCATCGTGACCTCGAGCGTGCTGACGCTGCCGCCGGTGCGGTCGGAATCCAGCAGCAGCCGCATGGTCACGGCGTCGGTCGCGCGCACCTCGGCCTCGGCGGGCTGGACGACGGCGGCGGGAATGCGGGGTGCGGTGGTCATCGGATCTCCCAAGTAGTTCGCTATCGGATAGTTCGCTACCGAACTATATCCCGTCGAATAGTATGTGTCCATGGCTGGACGACAGACCGATGCGGTGGATGCGATCGTGGCGCAGTGGGAGCGGGAACGCCCCGACCTGGATCTCGCGGCGATGGCGGTGCTCGGCCGCCTCGGCCGCCTGTACGTCCTCGCCGAGCGCGCGATCGACGCGGTGTTCACCGCGCACGGGCTGCAACGCGGTGAGTTTGATGTGCTTGCGGCACTTCGCCGTTCGGGTGCACCGTTCGAACTCACCCCGTCGGTCCTGGCCGACACCCTGATGTTGTCGCGCGCCGGTATGACGGGCCGCCTGGACCGCCTGGAATCGGCCGGACTGGTGCGTCGTATCGCCGATCCCGCCGACCGCCGCGCGGTCCGGGTCGCGCTGACCGAGGCCGGCCGCGCCCGCGTCGACGAGGTCGTGACGGCGCACACCGAAAACGAGACCCGCCTGCTGTCCGGGTTGTCGGTGCGCGACCGCGCCGAACTGGACCGGATCGCGCGGCTGCTGCTAGCCGAGCTGGACCGGCCATGACACCGGCTCAGCCGGAGACCATCGCCTCACCGTGGACGAGGAACTGGGCGAGACTGGCGAAGATCGGCAGCCCCGTCTTGATCTCCAGATACGCGAACTGCCCCTGCGGATTCACCTCGAGGAAGTAGTACTCGCCGTCGAGTCCGAGTCTGATGTCGAGCACGCCGAAGACCAGTCCGAGCGCACCCATCAGCGTGGTCAGCGACTTGCTCACCGAGGCCGGCAGCCGCTCGGGCGTGAAGGCCACCGAGGTGTCCAGGCGCGAATCCACCCATCCCACACCGGATTGCGAGTCGATCCGCACTGCCCATTCGACGCCGTCGATCCACACCACCCGCAGATCGCATTCGGCTTCGACATAGTCCTGGAAGGTGGTCGGCGCCGAGCGGATGGTGTCGAACCGGCCGAGATCCTCGCTGCTCACGATGCGGGTTTCCGAGAATTCGGAGCGGCCGGTGCCGGTCCGCTTGTAGATCACCGACCCGCCGCGGGAATCGACGAAACTGCGGGCCTCGTCGGGATCGTTGGTGATCAGCGTTTCCGGGATCGCGAAACCGCTGCGCCGGGCGGTGTCGAGTTGCACGATCTTGCGGGTGGCGGTGCGGTCGGCGCCGGGATCGTTGACCCAGACCGCCGGTATCGACCAGAGCAGGCCCTGCAGGAATCCGTCGCATTCGGCCTGGCGGAAATCGTCGTCGCCGTCCAGGAAACCACCGGGCACCTGGCACGGACGGGGGCGACGCCACCAGACGGCAGTCACGTCGTCGAGACCGGCGATATGCGACATCGAGCGAGCGGCGCCGGCCCGGTCGAGCCGGAAACTGCCGCATTCGCGCGGAAAATCGCGCATATCCAGGCGAATCGGTATGAGCCGGTACATATTCCGCAGCATCGAGGCCATCGCGTCGGCGTGTAGATCGCCGGTCTCCGCGACGATCAGCACGGCACCCGGCGACCGGGCACTCATCGAACGGCCCCTCAGTCCAGGCTGTCGCAGGCGGTGCCGTCGTCGCTGCCACCGCCGCTGCGAGTCTGGCTGTAGCTCACCGTCGCACCGGCGGCGCCCGGGGCGGGCGTGACGTCGAGCCGCCGGGCCCACTGGTCGGTCAGCCGGGCCAGCAGATCGTCACCGACGGCGGGGCTGGGACGAGGCGGTAGCGTCAGCGGGCGTTCGGTGAGCTGAATGCGGCGCTGCTGCGTGAAATCGGCTGTGGCGCCGGGCCGTATCCACACGAGCACGGGGCGTTCCGCGGCGCCGGTGCCGGCGTCCGGGGATCCGTCGCGCAGCTGGAGGACGTCGTCGCGGTGGAGAGTCCAGATTCCCTCGGCGACGCGGACGCTGATGGTGTCGCGAGATTCGGCGACCAGGCGACCGGACAGCGGTGGCGCCGGGTGACGGGGTAGCGGGCGCGGCCGGGTGCGTTCGGGTACCTGGCGGCGGGCATCGTTCATGGGCTGGACTCCGATCTGCTCGCAATTTGCCCCGGAAGTCGAGCGTGATCTGGATCATAGCCCGCCGCGGTGCCGGGCCGGTTCGCAACGAAAGATTTCCGGTGCAAACTCGGTGCCCCGGCCCGGGCGCGGAAAACGCTATCGCCGAAAGCTATTCGGTTGAGCTGTCAACGGGTCACAGGCCGAGCACATCGGGGGATTCGGCAAGCTCGAGGAAGCGTTTACCCGGGTTCGACACGAGTTTGCGCGCGTCCAGATCCATCAGCCCGAGCACGACGGAGAATTCCGCGGAGACGGTCCCGTCCAACTTGCGGATCTGCTGGTCCATCCAGAACGCTTTGCCCTCTCCCCAGCGGCATTCGCAGGTCACGGTGATCTCGTCGCCCAGATGCAGCTCCCGCCGATACTTGACGGTGGATTCCAGAACCACCGGACCGAGTCCGGACAGCCGCATCTTGTCCGGGACCAGACCGGCCGCGCGCAGCACCTCCCAGCGGGCGTGCTCGGCGTACTGGTGGTACACGGCCTGGTTGAGATGGCCGTTGACGTCGAGTTCGTAACCGCGGACGGTGACGGGCACAGAGAAGGTCATATCCGAGGCGAACGGGTGCCGTGTTCCCGGTATTTCCGGATCGAGCGTGGGATCGGTCACCGTCCGGGCGGCGGCTACATGAGTCGCCGCATCAGATACGTGTACTCGAGCGCGCTGGTGTGGGCCTGCTCCTCGCGATCGGCGCCCGCACCGTGGCCGCCCTCGCCCGCCTCGTAGAACAGATACGGATCGCCGAATTCGGCCAGCCGCGCGGCGAATTTGCGGGCGTGCTGCGGGCCCACCCGGTCATCCTTGGTCGTGGTCCAGACGAACGGTTCCGGATAGTGCGTGCCGCGTCGCAATTGCCCGTACGGCGAGATGGATTCGAGAAACGCCCGTTGGGTGGGATCATCGACGCTGCCGTACTCGTCGACCCAGGAGGCGCCCGCGGCGATCTTCTCGTAGCGCATCATGTCCAGCAGCGGCACCTGGATGTCGACGGCGTTCCACATCTCCGGATGCTGGACGAATTCGACACCCATGAGCAGGCCGCCGTTCGAGCCGCCCTGGATGCCGAGCCGCCGCGCGCTGGTCACGCCGCGGGCTACCAGATCCTTGCCGACGGCCGCAAAATCGTCGAACGCCCGCTGCCGGCCGGTCGTGCGCGCGGCCTCGTGCCAGGCGGGCCCGAACTCACCGCCGCCGCGGATGTTCGCCAGGACGAAGACGCCGCCGTGATCGAGCCAGAGCCGGCCGAGCAGTCCCTGATAGGACGGAGTCTGCGACACGCCGAAACCGCCGTAGGCGTACATCAGGGTGGGGTTCGAGCCGTCGAACGCCATAGCGGCGGCGTGGACCACGAAATACGGCACGGCGGTGCCGTCGGCCGAGGTGGCTTTGCGCTGCTCGACCACGTAACGCGACGAATCGAACTGCGGCGGTGTGCTTTTCACCTGCCGGGCCGTGCCGGCGGCGGTGTCCACACTCCACAGTGTGGTCGGCACGAGGAACGAGGTCACCGAGAGATAGGCGCGATCGCCCGTCGGATCGGCGGTGACGGTGTCGACGGTCGCGTTGTCGGGCAACGGCACCGGAGTCGGCGACCAGCTCCCGTCCGGACGCGGGGTGTAGACGGTGGCGCGACCGCGCACGTCGTTCAGCGAGGTGACCACCGCGTGGTCGCGCGTGGTCTGCACACCACTCAGACTCTCCGACGGACCGGGGACATAGACCGGTGTCACCTGCGGCCGGGCCGGATCGGCGATCAGCCGGTCGGCATCCACCGACACCAGCGCACCCGACGGATAGGTCGTCGCGCCGACCGCCCAGTCCTGCTGGAGCGACACCAGGATGTGATTGCCGACGAAACCCGCGAGGTCCGACTTCGCCGGGATCGCGGTCGGCACGGGGCCGGTCGCGGTGAGCAGTTCGACGTCGTGTTCGAAGAAGGTGCGCCCGCGTACGACGAGATCGAGCCGGCGGCCGGCGCCGTTGTCCAGCACTACCGGCGTGGTCGACAGCTGATCGGTCCGCTCGCCCCGCGCGAGTTCGGTCGCGGCGTCCAGGGGTTGGCCGCGGCGCCACTGCCGGACGACATACGGGTATCCGGAGGCCGTCGTCTCGCCAGGCTGCCATTCCCGCGCGATGAGCACCGTATTCTCGTCGCTGAACGTGAGGTCCACCTTGCCTCGCGGCACCACGAATCCGCCCGGCACGAACTGCCGTGTGCCCCGGTCGAATTCGCGGACCGACACGGCGTCCTCGCCGCCGTCGGACAAACTGATCAGGCACCGGCGATGGGTGACCGGATCGCAGTCGGCGCCTCGCCAGACCCAGTTCTTCCCTTCGGCTCGTGACAGCTCGTCGAGGTCGAGCAGGGTGGTCCAGGCCGGTTGCGGCGCTTCGTAATCGGCGGTTGTCGTCTCGCGCCAGATGCCGCGTTTGTGGTCACCGTCCTGCCAGAAGTTCTCGACGGTGCCGTCCTCGAAGCGCGGCATCGGGATCCGGTCGGACGTCTTCGCCAGCGCCGTCGCCTGCGCGAGATTGTCGGCGTAGCGCGGATCGTGTTCGAGCACGTCGAGGGTCCGGCGGTTCTGTTCGCCGACCCACGCCTGCACGCGCGGACTGTCGAGTTCTTCGAGCCAGAGATACGGGTCCTGCGGTGAGGCGCCACCGCCGCACGCGGCGGCCAGCACGGCGATCGACAGCAGGGTCGCCGCGCGCCGCAACGAGGTACGTGGCGCACCGCCGGCCGATCCGTGTCGTCGTCCCCGCCCCATGATCATCAGCACATGGTACGGCGAATCCGGCCGGGGCACGGACGGTTGTCGCGGCCGGCTCACTCCCGGCGGCGAACCGACGCCTCCACGAGATCGAGTACGGCCGTGAGGTTTTCGTTGACATGACCGGAGGCGATGCGGGCGATGAGGCCGTCGAGGACGAGATCGAGATAGCCGAGCAGCACGTCGGTGGGAACGTCGTCGCGCAGCGCGCCGGCCGCCTTGCGGCGTTCGAGGCGGGCCAGGGTGGCCGCGGTCAGCTCGGCCGAACGCTGGGTCCAGCCGGCGGCGAACTCGGGATCGGTGCGCAGTCGCCGGGCGATCTCGAGGCGGGTGCCCAGCCAGTTGTACTGCGCGGGATTGTCGAGCATCTCCCGCATGACCTGCACGATGCCCTCGTTGGCCGCGACCTCGGCCATCCGTTCGGCATCCTCCTGGGCCAGTGCCAGGAACAGGGCGTCCTTGTCCCGGAAATGATGGAAGATCGCGCCGCGGGACAGCCCGATCGCCTCTTCCAGGCGGCGGACGGTCGCACCCTCGTACCCGAATTCGGCGAAACACCGCCGCGCCCCGTCCAGAATCTGGCTGCGCCGGGCGGCGAGGTGATCGTCACTGACCTTGGGCATGGGCTCCTCCAGCGGGGAATGCACGGACCCCCGCGCCGGGACGATCCGGCGCGGGGGTTCTCACAGTACGAGCATGAACGCGTAGATCCTGCAGCGGCGCAACGCTGTTCGTGCCGGCCCGGCGAGCCGAACGGACGCCGGGCGCGGCACGACGCAGCGCGGATGCGGGATATCAGCCGCGAATCATGTTGCGCAGCACGAACTGCAGGATGCCGCCGTTACGGTAGTAGTCGGCTTCACCGGGGGTGTCGATGCGCACGACCGCGTCGAAGGTGACCTTCTCGCCGTTCTCCTTGGTCGCGGTGACCTTCAGGGTCTTCGGCGTGGTGCCCTCGTTGAGCTTGGTGATGCCCTCGATGTCGAACACCTCGGTGCCGTCCAGGCCCAGCGACGCGGCCGACTCACCCGCCGGGAACTGCAGCGGGATCACGCCCATGCCGATCAGGTTGGAGCGGTGGATGCGCTCGAACGACTCGGTGATGACGGCCTTGACGCCCAGCAGACGGGTGCCCTTGGCCGCCCAGTCGCGCGAGGAACCCGAGCCGTACTCCTTACCGCCCAGCACGACCAGCGGAATGCCGGCCTTCTGGTAGTTCTGCGAGGCGTCGTAGATGAACGCCTGCGGGCCGCCCTCCTGGGTGAAGTCGCGGGTGTAACCACCCGAGACGTCGTCGAGCAGCTGGTTGCGCAGCCGGATGTTGGCGAAGGTGCCACGGATCATGACCTCGTGGTTACCGCGCCGCGAGCCCAGGGAGTTGTAGTCCTTGCGCTGGACGCCGTGCGAGTCGAGGTACTGCGCGGCCGGGGTGCCCGGCTTGATCGGACCGGCCGGGGAGATGTGGTCGGTGGTGACCGAATCACCCAGCAGGGCCAGCACGCGGGCGCCCTTGATGTCCTCGACCGGGGCCGGCTCGAGTTCCATCCCGTCGAAGTACGGCGCCTTGCGGACGTAGGTGGAGTTCTCGTCCCAGGCGAAGGTGTCACCGGACGGAGTGTCGAGGTTGCGCCAGCGCTCGTCGCCCTTGAAGACGTCGGCGTAGGACTTGCGGAACATGTCCTGGCTGATCGCCGACTTGATGGTGTCGTCGATCTCCTGGGCCGAGGGCCAGATGTCGCGCAGGAACACGTCCTTGCCGTCGGTGTCCTGACCCAGCGCGTCCTTCTCGAAGTCGAAGTCCATCGTGCCCGCGAGCGCGTAGGCGATGACCAGCGGCGGCGAGGCCAGGTAGTTCATCTTCACGTCGGGGGAGATGCGGCCTTCGAAGTTGCGGTTGCCGGACAGCACCGCGGTCACCGACAGGTCGTTGTCGTTGACGGCCTTGGAGATCTCCTCCGGCAGCGGGCCGGTGTTGCCGATGCAGGTGGTGCAGCCGTAGCCACCCAGGTAGAAGCCCAGCTTCTCCAGGTAGGGCCACAGACCGGCCTTCTCGTAGTAGTCGGAGACGACCTGCGAACCCGGGGCCATGTTGGTCTTGACCCACGGCTTGCTGGACAGGCCCTTCTCCACCGCGTTGCGGGCCAGCAGCGCCGCGCCGATCATGACCGACGGGTTGGAGGTGTTGGTGCAGGAGGTGATACCCGCGACCACGACCGCGCCGTGATCGAGGATGAACTCGCCGCGATCCTCGGAAACCACCTTGACCGGCTTGGACGGACGCCCCTCGGCACCGTTGGCCGCCGAGTGGGCCGGGGTGTAGCTCTCCGTGCCCGCGCCGGCCGACACCGAGACCGGATCCGAGGCGGGGAAGGTCTCCTCGACGCCCTCGTCGAGCGCGGTGTAGTCACCGGTGACGTAGTCGGTGATGTCGGAGCGGAACGCGGCCTTCGACTCGCTGAGCAGGATGCGGTCCTGCGGGCGCTTCGGACCGGCGATCGAGGGCACCACGGTGCTCAGGTCGAGCTCGAGGTACTCCGAGTAGGCGGGCTCGTGCGCGGCGTCGTGCCACATGCCCTGTTCCTTGGCGTAGGCCTCGACCAGGGCCAGCTGCTCGTCGGAGCGGCCGGTCAAACGCAGGTAGTTGATGGTCTCCTCGTCGATCGGGAAGATCGCCGCGGTGGAGCCGAATTCGGGGCTCATGTTGCCCAGGGTGGCGCGGTTGGCCAGCGGCACCTCGGCCACACCGGCGCCGTAGAACTCGACGAACTTGCCGACCACACCGTGCTTGCGCAGCATGTCGGTGACGGTGAGCACGACGTCGGTGGCGGTCACGCCCGGCTGGATCTCACCGGTGAGCTTGAAGCCGACGACCCGCGGAATGAGCATCGAGACCGGCTGGCCCAGCATCGCGGCCTCGGCCTCGATACCGCCGACGCCCCAGCCCAGCACGCCCAGGCCGTTGACCATCGTGGTGTGCGAGTCGGTGCCGACGCAGGTGTCCGGGTAGGCCTGGCCGTTGCGGGTCATGACGGTCGGGGCCAGGTATTCGATGTTGACCTGGTGCACGATGCCGGTGCCCGGGGGGACGACCTTGAAGTCGTCGAACGCGCCCTGGCCCCAGCGCAGGAACTGGTAGCGCTCGCCGTTGCGCTGGTACTCGAGGTCGACGTTGCGCTCGAGGGCGTCGGCGCGGCCGAAGACGTCGAGGATGACCGAGTGGTCGATGACCATGTCGGCGGGGGAGAGCGGGTTGACCTTGTTCGGGTCGCCACCGAGCGCGGTGACGGCCTCACGCATGGTGGCCAGGTCGACCACACACGGCACGCCGGTGAAGTCCTGCATGATCACGCGGGCGGGGGTGAACTGGATCTCGATACTCGGCTCCGCCGACGGATCCCAGTTGGCGATGGCGCGGATGTGGTCGGCGGTGATGTTGGCGCCGTCCTCGGTGCGGAGCAGGTTCTCCGCCAGGACCTTCAGGGCGTAGGGCAGCTTCTCGGTGCCGGGCACGGCCGAGAGACGGAAGATCTCGTAGGAGTTGCTTCCGACCTCGAGGGTGCCCTTGGCGCCGAATGTATCGATACTTGTCATACGTTCAGCTCCACTCGTCGGTGTTCCGATCGGGGCGCGTGCGGGCCCCGTGGGTGGCCACCGGCGGGGCTGCGCCGGCGGCTGTCGCCGAGGACGCGTTTCGGGCTGCGCGCCTCGTACTTCCGAACTCTAACAGTACGCTTGTCCTATGAAGCATGCGGGGCACGTACGGCGCGGCGTGCCGCCATCCATGATCCCCCCGTCGCGTACTGTGCTCGAAGGCCCCGTCGGAGTCGTCGCCTCCGGTGTGCCGGCCAGGTGTGTGTGTTGATCTCGTGAATGTGTTGGACGTCCGTCGCTGGAGTCGGCGGCTCGACAAGACCGGATGGAAGATGACCGTCTCGTATGCCTCGGTTTTCACCCCTATGGCCGCGGAGCTACCGCCGGATACCGACGTCGACGCCATCGTGCTGGATCTGGCCGACAACCACGTAGCCGCGCCGAAATCCAAGGATCAGGACGAACTCGCCGAGATCGCGGATCAGGCCCGCGCACACGGCGTCGAGCTGAACATCGTGGTCGTGAAGGGGAATCCGGGCCGCGATTCGGATCTGCGCGATCTGGCGACCACGCTGGGCAAGAGTGAACACGGCACGGTCGTGGTGTTCAGTGACGACTGGATCGGCACCTACAGCGATTCGATCAACCGCGCCCGGCTGGAATGGGCCGAGGACAAGGCCAAGTACCAGGGCGGGCACACCGCGACGGCCGCGCAGATCTTCGTCGACCGGCTGGAGACGCCGGAAAAGGTGTCCTGGACCGGCGTTACCGGGGTTTTGCTGGCGGGCACCGTACTGACCATCGGGGGCCTGTACTACATCAAGTCGCGGCGTGCGTCGCGCGAGCGGGCGGCGGTGGCGGCCGACGCTCCGCCGAATCCGCCGGCTCCCTCCCAGTAGGGCCTGCCGGCGGACGTCCGCGTCGGGTCGCGGGTAATGCCCGAATGTCGCCGGAAGCTAGCCATTCACCGGGCGTGATGCCCGATTCGAGGGATACGTCTCGATTCGCGGGACGAAACTGAACGATCGGTTTGATCTGTCCCCGGAACCCCTACGGGCAGTTGGCAAATTTTCAGCAAACCGGAAATTACCCGCCTGTGATTTGCCGTCCTATGTTTCCTCTGTGAAGGAAGTGTCGTACGGTTTCCAGGTGACACTCTTGGGGAAGAAGTGTCACATGGGCCTCCAGCGTCCCTCGAGGGCAGATGGACCGTTGGTGCTCGTGCGGCGACGCCTCGACCGGTCGCCCAGCGCAGTCCTGGCGAATATCGCGCTCGCCGGGAGCCGCAGCGGGATCAGGGAGGTGTGATGCGAATATCGGCGAGGCGGCCGGGGGGTGCCGCGAAGGTCGCTGTGGCGTTGCTCTTATGCGGGATCGCGCTGGCGGTGACCGCTCCGCTGGTGGCCGCCGTACCACCGCCACCGCCGAATCCGAGTGACGGCGATATCGCCGCGGCGGGCGCGCAGGTCGATGCGGGTGTGAATCAGGTCAGTGGGCTGATCAATCAGGTTGCCACCGCCGATCAGCAGCTGGCGCAACTCGACACCGAGGTCGCCGGCAAGCGGGAGGCGGTGAACAAGGCTCTGGTCGATCTGCAGAACGCCCGCGACGCCGCCGACGCGGCCGCGGCCACCGTCGCCACCACCCAGCGCGATCTGCAGACCGCCGGGGCGCAGCTCGGGCGGGCGCAGGGCAAATTCGACGAATTCGCCGTGGACGCCTACACTCATCCGGGGTCGACGTCGATGGTGAACTATCTCGCCGGCTCCGATCCGGCCTCCGCGCTGGATCGTGCCGATCTGCTCGGCATGGCCTCGAAGAATCAGCAGGCCGCGATCGACGGCCTGCGTCGCGCACAGGTCGAACAGGCCAACCGGGATTCCGCCGCGCGCCAGGCCAAGAAGACCGCAGACGCGGCCGCGGCCGAGGCTGACCAGAAGCGCCGGCAGGCGCAGGCGGCCGTCGCCGCCGCCAAGGCCGCCCTCGACGAACAGGCGCAGAAGCGCGACGCCCTGATGGCGCAGCGGGAATCCGCCCAGCAGCAACTCGACCGGGCACGGGCCACCGTGACCGGGCTGCAGGGCCAGCGCGAGGCCTATCTGGCCTGGGATCGCCAGCGGCGGGCCGAAGTCGCGGCGGCGCAGGCGGCCGCGACGGCCGCCGCCGCCCGCGCCGCGGCCGATCAGGCCGCTCGGGATCGCGCCGCCGAACTCGGCGCCGGTAAGCGGCCGCACACCCAGCTGGACAACGCGCCGCCGCCGCGCCGATCGATGTCGACTCCCAGCCGGCCCAGCGGCAGCCGCTCCGAACTGATCGAGACAGTCGTCGACCGTGCGATGTCCCAACTCGGCGTGACCTATGCCTGGGGCGGCGGCGACGAGGACGGTCCCACCAAGGGCATTCACGACGGCGGTGTGGCCGATTCCTACGGCGACTACAACAAGGTGGGCTTCGACTGCTCCGGCCTGATGATCTACGCCTTCGCCGGTGTCGGCATCTCCCTGCCGCACTACAGCGGCTATCAGTACACGATGGGCACCCGGGTCGAGGTCGCGCAGCGCGAACGCGGTGACATGCTGTTCTGGGGCGCCAACGGTAGTGAGCACGTCGCGCTGTACCTGGGCGACGGCAAGATGATCGAGGCCCCCGAATCGGGTGACGTCGTGAAGATTTCGCCGGTACGTGAAGGTGGCATCATGCCGTACGCGGTTCGCCTGATCACCTGACGCACCGCCGAATGATCTTGGCTACCATGCGAATCGGCACACATCGTGCCGGTCCGTTCGGCACGAGCCGAGAGTTCGGCAGTAGTTGGGGTATTGATGAGGCAGATCCTGTTCTCGGCGGCGATCGCACTCGCGGTCTCGATCACCGTGACGCCGTTGCTGATCAGGTTGTTCGCACGCCGGAATCTCGGCCAGCAGATCCGCGTCGAGGGACCGCAGAGTCATCAGGCCAAACGTGGCACTCCCACCATGGGTGGCATCGCCATCGTGGCCGGGCTGTGGGCCGGATATCTGGGCTCGCACCTGATCGGCCTGCGCTACGACGCCGACGGGCCCTCGGCCTCCGGGCTGCTGGTGCTCGGCCTGGCCAGCGCGCTGGGGTTCGTCGGGTTCCTCGACGATTTCATCAAGATCCGCAAGCACCGCAATCTGGGCCTGACCGCGACGGGCAAGTACATCGGCCAGATCGGCGCTGCCGTGGTGTTCGGAATCCTCGCCCTGCGCTTTCCCGGCAGCACCGGGCTCACCCCGGCCGGCCGGCAGGTGTCCTACGTGCGGGACTGGCCCACGGTGGCCTTTCCGCTGGTGGTCTTCCTGCTGGCGGTGTGCTTCGTGGTCGTCGCCTGGTCCAACGCGGTGAACATCACCGACGGGCTGGACGGGCTGGCCGCGGGATCGATGGGTTTCGCGCTCGGGGCCTACGTCATCGTGACGTTCTGGCAGTACACCAATTCCTGTGCCGCCCACGCGCTTCCGGGCTGCTACAGCGTGCGTGACCCGCTGGATCTGGCCGTGGTCTGCGCGGCCGGTGGCGCGGCCTGCATCGGATTCCTGTGGTGGAATGCCAATCCGGCCAAGATCTTCATGGGCGATACCGGGTCGCTGGCCCTGGGCGGGCTGCTGGCCGGAATCTCGATCACCACCCGCACCGAATTGCTGATGGTGGTCGTGGGCGCGTTGTTCTTCGCCGAAATTCTGTCCGTGGCGTTGCAGATCGCGGTTTTCCGCACCACTCGCAACCGGTTGTTCAAGATGGCGCCGTTCCACCACCATTTCGAACTGGGCGGCTGGCCCGAAACCACGGTGATCATCAGATTCTGGCTGCTCGCGGGCATCGCGGCGGCGGTCGGGCTGGCCCTGTTCTACGCCGAATATCTGGCCGCGGTGGGCTGAAACCGCCGCGGCGACCGGCTGCGACACGGCAATTCGGAATCGGCGCATTCCGGACACCGTCGAGCGCCTTCCGATCCGCCTGGGAGGCCTGGCCCGCGACATTGTGCGAGCCCAGTTGCGGCAATCTTGCTCGATACCTGGAATAGTTGGGGCGGCACGCATGGAGACCGAAGCGAAAGCGGGGAGTTTGGTGACTTCGACGGACGATGTGAGCGCTGGGAGTGCGGTGAAGCAGGCGGAGGCCGCCTCGGGCACTTTGGAGCGTGACGTCGCGACCCTGGAGAAGGCGATCTACGAAGTCAAACGGGTCATCGTCGGTCAGGACCGGTTGGTCGAGCGGCTGCTCGTCGGCGTTCTGGCTCGCGGGCACGTGCTGCTCGAGGGTGTGCCCGGCATCGCCAAGACGCTGGCGGTGGAGACCTTCGCGAGGGTGGTCGGCGGCAGCTTCTCGCGCGTGCAGTTCACCCCCGACCTGGTGCCCACCGATCTCATCGGTACCCGCATCTACCGGCAGGGACGCGAGGAGTTCGACACCGAACTGGGTCCGGTCGTCGCCAACTTCGTCCTCGCCGACGAGATCAACCGCGCGCCCGCGAAGGTGCAGTCGGCACTGCTCGAGGTCATGGCCGAACGGCACGTGTCGATCGGCGGCAAGACCTACCCGATGCCCGATCCGTTCCTGGTCATGGCGACCCAGAACCCGATCGAGAGCGAGGGTGTGTACCCGCTGCCCGAGGCGCAGCGCGACCGCTTCCTGTTCAAGGTCGTCGTCGACTATCCGACGGTCGAAGAGGAGCGCGAGATCATCTACCGGATGGGTGTGACCCCGCCGGAGCCCAAGCAGATCCTGGAGCCGGCCGAACTGATCCGGCTGCAGAAGCTGGCCGCGAACACCTTCGTCCACCACGCCCTGGTCGACTACGTCGTGCGCGTCATCGCCGCGACCCGCAAACCGGCCGAATTCGGGCTCGAGGACGTCGCGGGCTGGATCGCCTACGGTGCCTCGCCGCGTGCCAGCCTCGGCATCATCGCCGCCGCCCGCGCGGTCGCGCTGATCCGCGGCCGCGATTACGTGGTGCCGCAGGATGTGGTCGAGGTCGTTCCGGATGTGCTGCGCCACCGCCTCGTGCTGTCCTACGACGCGCTCGCCGACGAGGTCAGCCCCGACGACGTGATCCGCCGGGTGCTGCAGACCGTCGGCCTGCCGCAGGTCGCCACCCAGGCCAACGCACCCGCCCCCGGCGGCCCGGCGCCGATGCCGGCCCCGGGCCCGCAGGCTGCCGCGCCGCAGCCCATGGCCCCGCATCCGGCCGGTCAGCCGCAGAACGGTCAGGGCGCCGGGCAGCCGCAGCGCCAGTGAGCGGGGCATCGGATTCGGTTGCGCCAGTGACGAACTCAGCTCACGTCCCCGCTCACCACGACAGCGCGCCGCCGTCGTTCCGGTCCGGCGATCTGCGTGATCCGCGATTGTCGGCGGCGTTGAAAACCCTCGAGCTGACGGTGCACCGCCGCCTCGACGGCGTCCTGCACGGCGATCATCTCGGCCTGATCCCCGGCCCGGGGTCCGAGCCCGGGGACGCGCGGATGTATCAGCCGGGTGACGATGTGCGCCAGATGGATTGGTCGGTCACCGCGCGCACCACCCATCCGCACGTGCGGCAGATGATCGCCGACCGGGAGCTCGAGACCTGGCTGGTGGTCGACCTGTCGGCCAGTCTGGACTTCGGCACCGCGCTGTGCCAGAAGCGCGATCTGGTGGTCGCGGCGGCCGCCGCGGTGACGCATCTGACCAGTGGCGGCGGTAACCGGATCGGCGCGGTCGTCGCCAACGGCGAACGGCTGTACCGGATTCCGGCCCGCACCGGCCGGGTGCACGCCCAGTCGCTGCTGCGCAGCATCGCCACCACCCCCCATGCGAGCGACGGCGTGCGCGGCGATCTGCGCGGCGCCATCGAGTCGCTGCGCCGGCCGCAGCGCAAACGCGGTCTGGCCGTTGTCATTTCGGACTTCCTCGGCGAGATCGACTGGCAGCGTTCGCTGCGCGCGATCTCCGGCCGTCACGATCTGCTCGGTGTGGAGATCCTGGATCCGCTGGATCTGGATCTGCCCGACGTCGGTGACGTGGTGCTCCACGATCCCGAAACCGGCCGCACCCGCGAATTCACCGTCACTCCCACCCTGCGCGCCGATTTCGGACGTGCTGCCCAGCAGCATCGCGAACAGGTCGAGGCGGCGCTGCGCAGCTGCGGCGCGCCGGTGATGACGCTGCGCACCGATCGTGACTGGATCGCCGACGTGGTCCGTTTCGTGTCCACTCGGCGCCACACCTTCGGCGCCCCGACCGGGCGGGTTCCCCGACAGTGAGTATTTCGCATTTCACGTCCGCGATCTGGCTGACGTTCCTCATCGTCGTCGTCGCGATCGCGCTGCTCTACGTGCTCGTCCAGCGGCGTCGCAAACGGCACATGCTGCGGTTCTCCAATATGGAGACCCTCGAACGCGTGGCGCCCAAACGTCCCAGCAACTGGCGGCACGCGCCGGTGGCGCTGATGCTGGTGGGCCTGGCCCTGCTGACGGTCGCCGCGGCGGGTCCGCAGGCGGCCAAGAAGGTGCCGCGCAACCGGGCCACGGTCATGCTGGTGATCGACGTGTCGCTGTCGATGGAGGCCACCGATGTGCCGCCGTCGCGGATCCAGGTCGCGAAGAAGGCCGCGACCGATTTCGTGGACGGTCTCACGCCGGGCATCAACCTGGGCTTGGTGACCTTCGCCGGTACCGCGTCGGTTCAGGTCTCCCCAACGACCAACCGGGAGGCGATGAAGGCGGCGATCAACAATATGAAGCTCGCCGAACGGACCGCCACCGGTGAGGGCATCTTCAGCGCCCTGCAGGCCATCGATACGCTCGCCTCGGTCCTGGGCGGGGCGCAGACGCCGCCCCCGGCGCGGATCGTGCTGATGTCCGACGGCAAGCAGACCGTGCCCGACGACAAGGACGTCGACAATCCCCGCCACGGCTTCGTCGCGGCGCGGGTCGCCAAGCAGAAGGGCGTCCCGGTCTCGACCATCTCCTTCGGCACCACGTGGGGTTCGGTCGAGATCCCGGATCAGGACGGCAAGGGCTCCCAGCGCGTCCGGGTACCGGTCGACGACGACTCCTTGCGCGAGATCGCCAAGATCTCCGGCGGAGACTTCTACACCGCCTCCACGCTGGAAGAACTCAGCGCCGTCTACGACACCCTGGACAAGCAGATCGGCTACGAGATGCAGATGGGTGATGCCAGCCGGCCGTGGTTGCTGCTGGGTCTGCTGCTGACCGCTGCGGGTGTGGTGAGCGGTTTGGTCTATCGTCAACGCCTGCCATAAACGGGTACCGCGCAACCCGGCCACGACAGTCGAACTCGAACAGATAGGTTGACATTCATGTCGAACTTCACTTCCCGATCGGTCCTGGTGACCGGTGGCAACCGCGGTATCGGTCTCGCGGTGGCCCAGCGGCTGGCCGCCGACGGGCACAAGGTTGCCGTCACCCATCGTGGATCGGGCGCGCCGGAAGGTCTTCTGGGCGTGAAATGCGATGTGACGGACTCGGATTCGATCGATTCGGCCTTCAGCGAGATCGAGGCCAAGCAGGGCGCGGTCGAGGTGCTGGTGGCCAACGCCGGCATCGTCGACAACACCCTGCTCATGCGGATGAGCGAGGAGCAGTTCACCCGGGTCATCGACGCCAACCTCACCGGCGCGTGGCGCTGCGCCAAGCGCGCCAACCGGGCGATGCTGCGGGCCCGCTTCGGCCGCATCATCTTCCTGGGCTCGGTCGTGGGCCAGATGGGCGGCCCCGGCCAGGTGAACTACGCGGCGGCCAAGGCCGGACTGGTCGGCATGGCGCGCGCGATCACCCGCGAGATCGGCTCACGCAACATCACCGCCAATGTGGTGGCGCCCGGTTTCATCGACACCGATATGACTCGGGAGGAGATGACCGAGGACATGCGCGAGATGGCGCTGAAGGTCATTCCCGCGGGCCGCATCGGCCAGCCCGAGGAAGTCGCGGCGGCGATCAGCTTCCTGGCCTCCGACGACGCGTCCTACATCAGCGGTGCGATCCTGCCGGTCGACGGCGGCATGGGCATGGGCCACTGAGCCAGCGGCCCCGAGCCTGTCGACTTCCCATCCGAGTTTCCCCGAGGAGAATTCACCACCCATGAGCGGAATCCTGGACGGTAAAACCGTCCTGATCACCGGCATCATCACCGATTCGTCGATCGCCTTCCACGCCGCCAAGGTGGCTCAGGAGCAGGGCGCGAAGGTGATCATCACCGGTATCCCCGAGCGGCTGCGCCTGATCGACCGCATCGCCAAGCGCCTGCCCCAGGAAATCGCGCCCGCGATCGGCCTCGACGTCACCAACGAGGAGGACCTGGCCGGTCTCGCCGACAAGGTGCGCGAACTCGCGCCCGAAGGCATCGACGGCGTGCTGCACTCCATCGCCTTCGCCCCGCGCACCCTGATGGGTCCCGACGCGCTGCCGTTCCTCGACGGCCCGGGCGCCGACGCCGCCAAGGCGTTCGAGATCTCCGCGTGGAGCTACGCCTCGCTGGCGCGCGCGGTGCTGCCCGCGATGAACGAGGGCGGCTCGATCGTGGGCATGGACTTCGACCCGCGCACCGCGATGCCGTTCTACAACTGGATGGGTGTGGCGAAGGCCGCGCTGGAGTCGGTGAACCGCTACGTGGCGCGAGAGGTGGGCGAGGCCAAGCGTGTTCGCTCCAACCTGGTCGCCGCGGGCCCGATCAAAACCCTCGCCGCCAAGGCGATCGCCGGCACCGCCACCGACGATGCCAAGCAGCTGAACATGCTCAACACCTACTGGGACGGCGCCTCGCCGATCGGCTGGGACGTCGACGATCCGACCGTGGTCGCCAAGTCGATCGTCACCCTGCTCTCGGACTGGCTGCCCGGCACCACCGGTTCGATCATCTACGTCGACGGCGGCGCCAGCCACAACACCTGGTTCCCGGAGAACTGGTCGGCCAACTGAGAGCCTGGAGGTAATCAGCCGTGACCGGGACCGTCGACGCACTGCTCCTGCTGTCCTTCGGCGGTCCCGAACGCCCCGAGGACGTGATGCCGTTCCTGGAGAACGTCACTCGGGGCAGGGGCGTACCGCGGGAACGCCTCGACGAGGTGGCCCAGCACTATCTGCACTTCGGTGGCGTCTCGCCGATCAACGCGCTCAACCGCGAGCTGATCGCCGCGATCGAGGCCGAATTCGCCGCACGGGCAGTGGATCTGCCGGTGTACTTCGGAAACCGCAACTGGTATCCGATGGTCGAGGAGACCGTCGCCACCATGCGCGCCGACGGCATCGGCCACGCACTGGTGTTCCCGACCTCGGCGTGGGGCGGCTACTCCGGTTGCCGCCAGTACGACGAGGACATCGAGCGTGCCCGCGCGGCCGTCGACGGGGCGCCGGAACTGACCAAGCTGCGGCAGTACTTCGATCATCCGCTGCTGATCGACTCCTTCGCCGACGCCGTGCGCGCGGCGGTGGCGGGCCTGCCGGCCGAAGTGCGCGATCGGGCCCGGCTGGTGTTCACCGCCCATTCGATCCCGGTCGCCGCCGACGTCGCGGCCGGACCGCCCGCCGACGGTGGTCACCTCTACAGCCGCCAGGTCGCCGAGGCGGCCCGATTGTGCGCTGCGGCAACGGGTTTCGACGACTTCGACGTCGTGTGGCAGTCGCGGTCCGGACCGCCGCAGGTGCCGTGGCTGGAGCCCGATATCGTCGATCATCTGGAAGCGCTGTCCGGCAAGGGTGTCGAGGCCGTCGTGGTGTGCCCGGTCGGATTCGTCTCCGATCACCTCGAGGTCGTCTGGGACCTGGACAACGAGGCCGCCGAGAAGGCCGCCGAACTCGGTATGGCTTTCGCCCGCGCCGCCACCCCCGGCCCGGATCCGCGCTTCGCCCGGATGGTCGCCGAACTGGTCGGCGAACATCTCGACGGGAACGAGCCACGGCGCTTGGGCGCGGTGCCCGGGTACGGTTGCACCCGTAACGGGGCGATCTGCGCACCCGGATGCTGTGAACCCGTGCGTCGCCGAAAGTAACCGCCGCCGAGCGGGTATGCCCTCGGTATGAACGTGCGAAAGGTGGCGGTGGGGCGATGACGCGGTTCTTCCTCTTCGGTCTGCTCACGGTGGCGGTGGTCGTCCTGGGCGTGATCGCGGCGATCGGTTCGTGGGCCTGGTGGATACTCGCCGTCGCAGCGGGATCGCTCGTTCTGGTCGGCGCCTACGATCTGGCGCAGCGCCGGCATTCGATCCTGCGCAACTATCCCTTGCTGGGGCATATGCGCTACCTGCTCGAAAGTATCCGGCCCGAACTGCAGCAGTACTTCATCGAGCGGAATTTCGACGGCCGCCCCTTCGACCGCGACGTGCGGACAATGATCTACGAGCGCGCCAAGGGAATTCACGGCGAACTGTCTTACGGCACCGAGCGCGATATCGAAGCGGTCGGATACGAATTCCTCGTCCATTCGGTGGCCGCGCTTCCCGAGCCGGAGCAGGCCCCGCGCGTGCTGATCGGCGGCCCGGACTGCCGGCAACCCTATGCCATGTCGCTGCTGAACGTCTCGGCGATGAGTTTCGGCGCACTGTCGGGGAATGCGCTGCGCGCGTTGAACATCGGCGCCGCCCGCGGCGGTTTCGCCCACGACACCGGTGAGGGCGGGCTGACTCCGTTCCATCTGGAGGGCGGTGCGGATCTGGTGTGGGAGATCGGATCGGCGTACTTCGGCACCCGCACCCGCGACGGTCGCTTCGATCCGGACCAGTTCGCCGAGAAGGCCGGCTACGAACAGGTGAAGGCGATCTCGGTGAAATTGAGCCAGGGCGCGAAACCCGGACTCGGCGGGGTCCTGCCGGCCGCGAAGGTGAGCGAGGAGATCGCCCGCTATCGCGGGGTGCCGGCACACGAGAAATGTGTCAGCCCGCCTTCGCATTCGGAATTCCACACCCCGCGCGAATTGATTCGCTTCCTCGTCCGCCTGCGTGAACTGTCCGGCGGCAAGCCCGTCGGGTTCAAGCTGTGCGTCGGTTCGCGCACGGATGTCCTCGCGATCTGCAAGGCGATGATCGCCGAGGGCACCGCACCCGATTTCATCGTCGTCGACGGCGCCGAAGGCGGTACGGCGGCCGCGCCGCTGGAATACGAGGACCATGTCGGCCTGCCGCTGACCGACGGTCTGATGACCGTGCACAACGCACTCGTCGGAACCGGTCTGCGGGACCGGATCCGGCTGGGCGCCAGCGGAAAGGTGGCCACCGGCACCGATATCGTCAAGCGATTGGTGCAGGGCGCGGACTTCACCAATGCCGCGCGGGCGATGATGATGGCGGTCGGATGCATCCAGTCCCAGCGCTGCCACACCAATCAGTGCCCGGTCGGCGTCGCGACCCAGGATCCGCGGCGAGCGCGTGCCCTCGACGTCGCCGACAAGGCCGAGCGGGTGCAGCGGTATCAGGAGGCCACGGTGCGCCAGGCGATGCAGATGATGGCCTCGATGGGTGTGCACGACCCCGCCGAACTGGATACCCATATGCTGCGGAAGAAGGTGGCGCCCAACGAGATCCGGTCGTACGCCGAACTGTACGAATGGCTGGCGCCCGGGGAGCTGCTCGTCCATCCGCCGGCGAGCTGGCGCGCCGATTGGGAGGCCGCCGACCCGGATTCGTTCCGTCCGGTCGCGCCGGCCCAGCCGGTCCGGGCGCGGTGATCAGAAGTCGAGGGCGGGCACCCGCGCGTACACACCGGGAAATCCGGGTTCGGCCGAACCCTTACCCCACGAGGTGACGCCGGCGACCTTGCCGTCGATCAACAGTGGTCCGCCGCTGTCGAATTCAGCGGTGTCGGCGGCGGGGGAGCCCGCGCACAGCGCCTCGCCCGGATCGAATTCGGCGCCGTAGGCGACCGCGCAGGCCGCATCGGACACCAGCGGCACCGTCGCCGCTCGCAGCACGCTGTTGGACTGGTCGTCCTCGGAGGTGGCGCCCCAGCCGACCACCGTCGCCGTAGCTCCCTGTGGCGCCGCGACGGCCACGGTCGGCAGGGCGACCGGTGCGCTGAGCACCAGGACGGCGACACCGTGGTGATAGCTCAGATCCGTGCCGAACAGCGAGACCCGGAAAGCCGGGTCGATCCGGACATCGGCGATTCCGACGGTGACCCCGCCGTGCCCGGCCACATCGGTGCGGCCGAAGGTCACCGTCGTCCCCGGCAGCATGTGGGCCAGGGCGCCGCAGTGCGCGGCGGTGAGTACCCGGTCCGGGGCGATCAGGGCGCCGGCGCAGAACTGACCGCCCGGCCTCGTCGCATAGGCGGGCGTGCCGATGGCCGCGAGCCACGGATAGTCGGCGGCGCTGACCGGGACACCGCCGACCACGGCCTGCGCTGCCGTCGTCGGCACCAGAGCGCAGGCGAGCGCGGCGGCGACGGCGCCCGCCGCCCGGCGCGGGGAAATCTTCATGACCACCTCGATGCTGTATGACCTGCCCGCCGAAAGTTCTACCGTACGACCATGACGAGGTGGAGCGAATTCGCCGAGGGGGAGACGGTGGTGCGCAAGCTCTGAGCTCGTCTGGCCGGTCGCCGACGTTTCGCGCGGTAACTGGCCTGCGATCAGCTAATTCACCGCTATTGTGCGGAGGTGGACATCGCGCTGGAGTGGGACCAGCATCCGGGAACGGGTTTGCGGCTGGCCGCCGAACTGGCGGGCCGCACCGGGTTGCCCCTGCTCGAAGATATGTCCGTCGCCGACGGCACCGCCGATCTGCTGGGCGTGATCGCGGCCCGCGGTGGCGGTGAACTGCTGGGCTGGGCGGAATTGCGCGATGCCGGGCTGGGCGAGGCGTGGGTGCAGGCGGTGTCCGCGCAGCGCCTCGTGCATTCGCTGCATCTGGGCCGCGCCGACGAGTCCGAACCGCAGGCGGCGGAAACCGAGATGGTCTGCCGCCTGACCGCCGAGGCCGTGCGCCGGGCCACCGCCGGCGGATACCGGGTGTTGCGCTGGCAGGGCACCGATATCGGGCCCTCGGGCCGGGCGGCCGTCGAACTGGGAGCGCGGCGGGTCGACGAATACGCGCGGCTGTGGGAGCTGGATCTCACCCGGCCGCCCGCACCGGACACCACCGCGCCCCTGCGGCGGCTGGTGCACACCCTCGCCGAATCGGCCGACCCGCCGGGCCGGGTGCTGCTCACGACCGTGCTCTCGGCCCGCTCGGCGACGGAACCGATCACCACGATCACGACCTTCGCCGGTGGCGCCGAGGCCTACATCAGCGCCGAGGAGGGGTTCGCCCACCGCGAGGCCGACGCCGATCTGCTGACCGCGGCGTTCGGTGCGGTCGTGGCCGAATTGCGGGCCGTCATGCCCGATATCACCGTGCTGCGGGTGTTCGAATTCGACGACGAGGCGCTGCGCGCGGCCCTGGCCCGGATCGGCATGCGAGTCTGCGGGCGCTACAACGACTACGAACTGAACCTGCCCGAGCCGCGCACCGGAGAGGCCGCGACCTAACGCGGGCCGGCCGCCGCGTTCACCGCGGCCAGACGGGCCGCGCGCAGGGCGTTCCACAGCGGTCGCAGCAGTGTCTCCTGGGCCTGTACAGCGCTCGCCGAACTGGGAGAGGACGGGGCCGTCTGCTGGGCCACGGTGAGGATCGCGGCCACATGGTCGGCCGAATCGAGGATGCGGCGAGCCCGCAGCGGCGCCGAGTCGGGGTAGATGTGGCGCGAGCAGGCGGCCAATTCGGCCTCGATCAATTCGCGCGGATCGTCGTCACCGCCGATCGCGGTGGTGTGCAACCGCATCAGGGCTTCCGCGGCCTCGCGCACCGCCTCGCGCATCGCGTATTCGGCCTCGCCGAGCGCCATATCCGGTGCCGGGACCGGAACCGGGGTGTGGAAGACCGTCCACTGCAGCGATTCCTCGTCGGTCCACTGCGGCACCAGCGCCACACCCTCGCCGCCGGGTACGCCGGCGATCACGCCCTCCTCGGCATCCATTGCCGCCGTGGCGAATTCGGTGCCCGCCGGCAATCCGCGCGCATCGCCCGGCACGGGCAGCACCAGCCGCATCCGGGCCCCCGGCTCGGCCATCGCCTCGCGAATGACCTTGAGCAGGACCATGATTCCGGTGCCGGCCTCCAACGGCTCGGCCGAGGGCCACGGCAGTCCCGTCCGTCCGCCGGTCAGCGGGTCACCGGCGGCGACACTGTGCTGCGGAGACCAGGCGCGCAACGCGTCCAGCACGTCGTCGGGCGCGCTGCGGCCCGCCAGCCACGAGCCCGCCCACACCGTCAGCGTGGCACTGGGAGAACACATGGTTCGAGGATAGTGGTGCCGCGGCAATCCCGTGGGCACTGGTGCAGCTATCGTGCGCGTCGGGGTTGCCGCGGCGGGCAGCCTCAATCCCGCGAAAAGGCAGCGGCGGCAGCCATTTCGAGGTCGAGATACGGCTTACCACTCACATCCTCGACGACCTGGTGCATGACTCCGCCGGTGAACGGGAAGGGCGCGTGGTAGCGCGGCGATACCGACTGGCCGCCGTCGCGACCGACCCGGACGCCCTCGCCGACGCCGGAGAACACGGTCGGCTGGGTCCGCATATCGTCGAGCGAACCCACCGGGTTCTCGTCGATGTAGAGGACCGCCTCCCCGGTCGGGGTGAAATTGTCCGGCCGCGTGCCCTTCCGTTCGTAGCGCATGCCCAGGATGTGGTCACCGAGCGGCACCGGGCGGTCGGAGACCATCACCTGTTCCTCCTCGCCGAGGAAGTTGTAGACGTAGTACAGATGTCCGTCCTGCAGGAACAGCGTGTGACCGCCGAGGCGCCCGCCGTGGGCGAACAGCACGCCCTCGGCGCCGGGACTGGTGATGGTCGTCTCGGCGAGCAAGGCGAAGGACCGGCCGCGAATCTCCAGCGCGGCCCCCGGCCCCACCTCGGCGATGCCGGGATAGTAGACGGCGGTGTCCCGGGTCTTGGCGTACGTCGGCCGGTCGCGCAGCATCACCGACACGATGTCGAGATCGTAGAGCGGCAGACCGTTGTACTTCTCGGCTTCGGCGAACCACAGCGCCTTCAATTCCTCCAGCTTCTCGGGATGCGTGCCGGCCAGGTCGTGCATCTGGCTGCGGTCCTCTTCGATATGGAACAACTCCCACCGGTCGCTGTCGAAATGCCCCCAGCCCGAGGGGCACGCCGCGTGCACCGCGTCGGCGAACCATCCCCGGTGCCAGATGCCGCGGGTGCCGAGCATCGAATAGAACTGGGTGTGCTTGCCGGAGTCGGCGTTCGGATCGTCGAGCAGGGCCCGGAAGCTGACCCCTTCCAGCGGGCGCTGCGCCACGTTCTTCACCGTGTCCGGGGGCGTGATGCCGAGCAGGTCGTAGACCGTCGGGGTGATATCGCAGACGTTGAGGTAGTGGTGGCGCAGTTCGCCGCGGGCGGCGATTCCCGCCGGCCAGGAGAGCAGACAGGCGTCGGCGATGCCGCCCTCGTGAGAGGCGTACCGTTTGTACAGCTTGTACGGGGTGTTGAAGGCCATCGCCCACCCGATGCTGTAGTGGTTGTAGGTGGTCGGCGACCCCAACTCGTCGAGTTTGGCCAGGCTGTCCTCGATCGTGTCGACATAGCCGTTGAAGAATTTCATCTCGTTGGCCGACCCGTTCGGACCGCCCTCACCGCTGGCCCCGTTGTCGGAGAAAGCGACGATGATCGTATTGTCCAGCTGCCCGCTCTCCTCGAGATAATCGAGAACCCGCCCGATCTGGGCATCGGTGTAGGACAGGAAGCCGGCGAATACCTCCGCCTGGCGACGGAACAGTCGTTTCTCGTCCTCCGACAGCGAATCCCATGCGCGCACCGTGTCCTGCAGCGGCCAGGGCTCGCCGTTGCTCCCGGTGGCGTCCGCGTACGGGTTCATCGGAGACAGTTCGGTGTCCTCCGGGATCAATCCCATGCGCTTCTGGTTGTCCAGCACGATCTCGCGGTACTTCTCGTATCCCATGTCGAATCGGCCGCGGTACTTGTCGGCCCATTCCCGCGGCACATGATGGGGCGCGTGACCGCACCCGGGACACAGGTACATGAACCACGGTTTGTCCGGTGCGATGACCTTGGTGTCGCGAATGAACTCGATCGACTTGTCGGCCAGATCTTTCGACAGGTGATATCCGTCCTCCGGCGAGTACGGCGGCGTGACCGGGTGATTGTCGTAGACCAGGTTGGGATACCACTGGTCGGCCTCGCCGCCGAGGAATCCGTAGAACCGCTCGAATCCGCGCCCCAGCGGCCAATGACGTTTCGACGCCGCCAGGTTGTTTTCCTCGAGCGGAGTCATATGCCATTTGCCGACGGCGTAGGTATTCCATCCGCGCTCGGTGAGGACCTCCGAACACAGGGCGGTGTCGTCGGGAATCCGGCCGCTCATACTCGGAAAACCGTCGGTGAACTCCTCGATGGTCGCCATTCCGACGGATGTCGGATTCCTACCGGTGAGCAGCGAAGCGCGCGTCGGGGAGCACAGCGCGGTCGTGTGGAACTGGGTGAATTGGATTCCGTGGTCGGCGATTCGCTGCATATTCGGCATCTCGACCAGCCCGCCGTAGCAATCCCAGGTGGCGATTCCGATGTCGTCCCAGACCAGATACAGCACATTGGGCGCGCCGCGGGGTGCGGTCGGTTCCGCGAACGGCTTCCAGTCGGCGACGGAATCACGAATGTCGAGCGCGATATGTCCTTCGAATTTCTCGGCCACCATCCACCTCCGGACGGAGAGTCATCGGATCACTGTCGATCCGGTCCGGGGCCGCCCCCGCACGTGTCCATCCGTGGGTCGTCGGGGCGCGGCCTCGATGCCTGCTGGATACTCTCGAACTCGTACGAACGGCCGAGAGTCGATAGGGACTGCCGTGCGACGGCCACTCGTCCGGTTCGCGAAAGGCGTCCGGATATGGCTGGTCACACCCTGTGCGCCCATAAATGGTACCGGGCGGAGGGGTGCCGGAGGTGGGTAAAAGGAGAAAGAGGCGGCACGGACACCGGCCGCCCCGATCAGGCTTGATGGACGGTCCGGCCGCGCCCGAACATCCTGCCCAGACCCCGCTTGGGTGCGGCGGGCTGCGTGCCACCGACCGGCTGGGAGGCGGTGTGCGGTGCGTCCGCGGTAGGGGCGGGGCCGTAGTAGATGGGAGCGTCGCGGCGGGTGCCGTCGAGTTCCCGGCGGGCGGCGCTCGCACGGCGGGCGTTGCGGCGGGTGCCGGCAAGCAGCAGGCTCAGCCCCGCCATGCCGACCGCGCCGACGATGATGCCGTAGAGGAACAGCGTCCCGGTGGAGCCGGTGAAGTGATAGCCGAAGGCCGTGAAATTGCCGTTCACCGCATGGCTTGCGCCGGTGTTGACGACGACACCGACGACGCCGGCTACCACTGCGGCGATGAGAATGACGAGCCCGAGAATGACGATCATGGCGATTCCTTTCCTGCGATCGGAATGCCGCGCGGGATTCGCCCCAAACCTCCGCGAGATTCCGGATATCACCGGTGGCCGGATCGTCGGCGGTGCGGCGGACGCGGCTATTGCCGGTAGGTGGACAGAAAGCGGCCGATCCGCTCGATGATGGCCTCCAGTTCGTCGGCGTGCGGCAGGGTGGTGATCCGGAAATGGTCGGGAGTGGGCCAGTTGAAGCCGGTGCCCTGCACGATGTGCAGCTTTTCCTGCAGCAGAAGATCGAGCACGAATTGTTCGTCGTCGTGAATGGCGTAGACGCGCGAATCGATGCGCGGGAACGCGTACAGGGCGCCCTTGGGTTTCACGCAGGTGATGCCCGGGATGGCGGTGAGCGCCTCCCAGGCGCGGTCGCGCTGTTCGCGCAGGCGCCCGCCCGGCAGCGTCAGGTCGTGAATGCTCTGGTGCCCGCCGAGCGCGGCCTGAATCGCTTGCTGCGCAGGGACATTCGCGCACAGCCGCAGCCCCGCGAGCATGGTGAGGCCCTCGAGGTAGTTCTCCGCGTGGCCGGTGGGACCGGAGACGACGAGCCAGCCGCCGCGCAGGCCCGCGCAGCGATAGGCCTTGGACAGGCCCGAGAAGGTCAGGCACAGCAGGTCGGGCGCCAGCGCGGCGATCGAGGTGTGGGTGAGGCCGTCGTAGTAGATCTTGTCGTAGATCTCGTCGGCGAAGACCACCAGATTGTGGCGGCGGGCGATGTCGAGGATCTCCCGCAGCACCTCGGGCGGGTAGACGGCGCCGGTGGGATTGTTCGGGTTGATGAGCACGAGGGCGCGGGTGCGGTCGGTGATCTTGGCCGAGATGTCGGACGCATCCGGATACCAGTCGGCGCCCTCGTCGCAGATGTAGTGCACCGGCCGGCCGCCGTTGAGTGTCGTCGCCGCCGTCCACAGCGGGAAATCCGGTGCGGGAACGAGCACTTCGTCACCGTTTTCCAGAAGCGCCGTGAGCGCCATCATGATCAGCTCGGAGACACCGTTACCGAGAAAGACGTCCTCGACGTCGAGGTCGGGGACGCCGAGGGTCTGGTAGTACTGCACCACCGCGCGCCGCGCGGGCAAGAGACCTTTCGAGGACGAGTAGCCGGTCGAGGCGGGCAACGTGCGGACGATGTCCTGCAGGATCTCCGCGGGCGCCTCGAAGCCGAACGGCAACGGGTTGCCGGTGTTGAGTTTGACGACGTGATGGCCCTCGGCTTCCAGTCGCGCGGCCTGCTCGGCGACCGGGCCGCGAATCTCGTACGAGACTCCCATCAGTTTGCTGGACTGGTTGACCTGCATGAACATCCCCTTCCGGCGTGTAGGCCCGCCTACTGTACTTGGTTATTCCAAGTTTTCGCTTGGAATTTCCAAGTGTTGAGATAGGCTGAGGATGTGCCACGCCGAACCTATGACCACTACTGCCCGGTCAGCCGCGCGCTCGAAGTCGTCGGGGACCGCTGGAATCTGCTGGTGGTTCGCGAATTGTGCTCGGGGCCACGGCGATACAGCGATCTGTTCGCCGACCTTCCGGGCATCAGCACCGATATTCTGGCGGCCCGGCTGAAGGATCTGGAACGCGACGGCATACTCACCCATCGCAAGGTGGGGTCGCGATCGGCGGCTGCCGTCTACGAGCTCACACCCGCCGGCGCGGCGCTGCGGCCTGTGCTGCAAGCGCTGTCGGAATGGGGGGCGCCGCTGCTGGGGGAGCGGCGTGCCACCGACGCGGTGCGCGCACACTGGTTCGCGCTGCCGCTGGGACGCGCGGTCGCCGAGGTCGTGCCCGCCGGCAAGGTCACGGTTCATATCGGCGACACGACACTGCACTACGTCATCGGCGCCGCCGGCATCAGCCATCACGAGGGCCCCGCACCCGCCGCCGACCACGAATTCCGGCTGGATATGGCGGAGGCGACCGAGATCGCCACCGGCGCACGACGTTTCGCCGACGTCGTGAGTGAACCCGGGCGCGGGGCGCGCTCGTAAGGCCGGGTCTCTGCCTACCGCTCGAGTTCGGCGGTGACGAGGGCTTGCACGGCCTTCTTGTCGACCTTGCCCAGCCCCGTCAACGGCAGCGCTTCGACCACGATGACGTGTTTCGGAACTTGTACGGAACCCTTGCGGCGCTTGACATCCTGCTGGATGTCGTCGATCGCCGCGGCCACCGCCTCGGAATCGGCGGCGGTGGCCGGGTCGAAGACGACCGCGGCCGTCACGGCCTCGCCCCAGCGGGGATCGGCGACGCCGACGACGGCAACGCCCTGAACGCGGGCATCGGCGACGATGACGTCCTCCACCTCTCGGGGAAAGACGTTGAAGCCGCCGGTGACGATCATGTCCTTGCTGCGGCCGACGATATGCCAGAAGCCGTCGGGATCCTCGCGAGCCAGATCCCCGGTGTGCAGCCAGCCGTCGCGGAAGGTTTCCGCGGTGACGTCCGGGAGATTCAGGTACCCGCCGGCCAACAGTGGCCCGGAGACACAGATCTCGCCGACCTCGCCCGGGGCCACGCGCTGTCCGTCCGTGCCGATCAGCCCGGTGCGCAGCGCCGCCGACGGGCGGCCGCAGGAGCTGAGCCGAGCCTCGTCGTGCTCGTCCTTGGCCAGATAGCTGATCACCATCGGCGCTTCGGACTGGCCGTAGTACTGGGCGAAGATGGGGCCGAATCGCGCGATGGCCTGCGTCAAGCGTTTCGGATCGATCGAGGAGGCGCCGTAGTAGATCGTCTCCAGCGAGGACAGATCGCGCGAGTCGATATCGGGATGATCGAGCAGTGCGTACAGCATCGACGGCACCAGCATGGTCGCCGAGATGCGGTGTTCCTCGATGGCGCGCAGCACCTCACCCGCGTCGAATCGCGGAAGAACCACGCATTGCCCGCCCTGCAGCACCACCGGCAGGAAGAACGCGGCGCCCGCGTGCGACAGCGGCGTGCAGATCAGGAATCGCGGGCGCTGCGGCCATTCCCATTCCGAGAGCTGGATCTGGGTCATGGTCGCCATGGTCCCGGCGGTGCCGATGACGCCCTTGGGCTTGCCGGTGGTGCCGCCGGTGTAGCTGATCGAGACGACGAAATCCGGTGGGATGTCGACCGCTTCGATCGGTTCCGGAGTGTATTGCGCTGCGGCGGAGATCAAGTCGACGCCGACGTCGGCCAGTTCCTCCGGTACCGGGCCGAGGACGAGGATGCGCTTCAGTTCGGGCACTCGGTCGGCCAGTTCGCGGGCGCGCCGGACGAACGCCGGCTGCGGATCGATGACGAGATTCGTGATCCCGGCGTCGGTCAGCACGTGCACATGGTCGTCGAGCCCGCCCATCGGATGCAGTGCGGTGCGCCGATGTCCGGCGATCTGGCCGGCGCCCAGAATGAACAGCACCTCGGGACGGTTGAGGGCGAGCAGCGCGCTCGGGGTGCCGAGCCCGACCTCGTGGGCGGCGAACGCGGCGATGTAGCGGCTGATGGCGTCGATGACGTCGGCGCCGGTGAGGACGGTGTCGCCGAGTGTCATGACCGGGTCGCGCCGATGACGCCGCAGTCCGGCGAGCAGGGCGTGCCCGTTATGGGTCGGCAGCCGCAGCAGGGTCGCGGGATCGATTGTACTGGTGTGTGTTTCGGGCATCTGTGCTCCTGGTGGTGATGTCGTCCGGGGTCAGGAGGTCTTGTGCGGCACCGCGGTCACCAGACCGCCGTCGACGACGAACTCCGAGCCCGTCGCGTACGAGGATTCGTCACTCGCGAGGAACAGCACGAAGGTCGCCACCTCCTCGGGCTGTGCCGGGCGGCCCAGCGGAATCGTCACCAGATCGTCGGGGATGGCGGCGGTCATGGGTGTGCGGATCAGCCCGGGGTGCAGCGAATTCACGCGAATGTTGTGCGGCGCCAACTCCAGTGCGGCCGACTTGGCCAGGCCGCGCACACCCCACTTGGAGGCGACATAGCCGTGTGCCCACGGCGCGCCGCGCAGTCCTTCGATCGAGGAGACGTTGACGATGGATCCGCCGCCGGCGGCGATCATCGGATCGACCACGGCCTGCATGCCGAGAAACGTTCCGGTCAGGTTCACATCGAGGATGCGGCGCCACTGTTCCAGTTCGAATTTGCGCAGCGAGTTGCCGTTGACGATGCCCGCGTTGTTGACCAGCACGTCGAGCTTGCCGAATTCGCCGACCGCCGTGGACACCGCCGTCGCCCAGTTCTCGGGTTCGGTCACGTCGAGGTGCACGAAACGCGCGGCATCGCCGAGTTCGCCGGCCAGAGCGGCGCCTTCGTCGTCGAGAATGTCCCCGATCACGACCTTCGCGCCTTCGGCGACGAGCAGTCGCGCATGGGCCGCACCCATACCTCGCGAGCCCCCGCTGATGAGTGCAATTTTGCCGTCTACACGTCCCATGCCGGTGACGCTACCATGCAAACTGGAACATGTTCTAGACACCGTTCCAGGGCTCTGACCGTGGCGTGCGCCGGGAATCCGGTGTCCGCCGCCGAATAATCGTAGTACTGTCCAGACAGATGTCCGGCAGTGGCTCGCGTGATCGTCCGACGGTGTTGCGGCGACGCCGACCCCGACCGCGCGGCGCCGGGCCGCAGCGACCCGAGGAGAAATGAATGCCCATCCGTGTCGTGCACATCGGCACCGGCAACGTCGGTCGGCTCGCACTGGCCGGCCTGATCGACGACCCGCGCTTCGAACTGGTCGGCGTGTGCGTCTCGACGAAGGAGAAGGTCGGCAAGGATGCCGGCGAACTGGCCGGGCTGGACGTCACCACCGGTGTCCGCGCCACCGGCGACCTGGCGGAGTTGCTCGCCTTGCGCCCGGACTGCGCGGTCTACTGCGCGATGGGCGATACCCGGCTGCTGGAAGCCCTCGAGGACTGCCGCCGCATCCTCGCCGCCGGCGTCGATATCGTCGGGTCGGCCCCAGGACTGCTGCAATATCCGTGGAAGGTGCTGCCGGACAAGTTCTTCGCCCCGCTAGAGGAGGCCGCGCGCGAGGGGGAAGCGAGCATCTTCATCACCGGTATCGATCCCGGTTTCGCCAACGATCTGATCCCGCTCGCCTTCGCCGGCACCTGCCGCGACATCGAACAGGTGCGGTGTTCGGAGATCGCCGATTACGCCACCTATGACGGCGCGACGGTCATGTTCGACGTCATGGGATTCGGTAAACCCCTCGACGAGGTGCCGATGCTGCTGCAGCCCGGCGTGCTGGGCATGGCCTGGGGCACGACGATCCGGCAACTGGAGGCGGGGCTGGGCATCACCGTCGACGAGATCACCGAATCCTACGAACGGGAACCGGCGCCGGAGAGCTTCGACATCGCGGCCGGGCATGTGCCCGAAGGGTCGGTCGCGGCAATACATTTCGAGATCCGCGGACTGGTGAAGGGCCGCCCGGTCATCGTCATCGAGCACACCACCCGGCTGCGGAGCGATCTGCGTCCCGATTGGCCGCAGCCGGCGCAGCCGGGCGGGTCCTATCGGGTCGAGATCGTGGGCGAGCCCTCCTATACCGTCGACATCTGTCCCACCAGCCGCCACGGCGACCACAATCACGCGGCGATCGTCGCCGCCGCGTGCCGGATCGTCAATGCCATCCCCGCTGTGGTCGCTGCCCCCGCCGGAATCCGCACCGCGTTGGACCTGCCGCTGATCGCCGGAAGCGTGGTGTCGGAGTGACTTCGGGACCGATTCTCGTCACCGGCGCTTTCGGACTCGTCGGCACCGCGCTGGTGCGCGCCCTCGCGGCGGAGGGGGTGCGGGTGGTCGCGACCGACCTCGACATCCCGGCCAACCGCCGCGCCGCGCGCAAGTCCGCCGGTGCCGGGGTCGAGGTGCGGTGGGCCGATCTGACTGTGCCACACCAGGTTCGCGACCTGCTGCGATCGGTGCGCCCCCGCGCGATCGTCCACCTCGCCGCGATCATCCCGCCGGTCTGTTACCAGCGCCGGGGCCTCGCCCGTGCGGTCAACGTCGATGCCACGGCGACGCTGCTCGATGCTGCGGCCGAGCTCACCGCGCCGCCGCGGTTCGTCCTCGCGTCGAGTATCGCGGTCTACGGTTCGCGCAACCCGCATCGGTCCGGCGAATTGCTCACGCCCGACACCCCGGTGCGGCCGGCCGATCTGTACGGCGCGCACAAGGCGGAAGCCGAGCAGCTGGTGCGGTCGTCGGGGCTGGAGTGGGTGATCCTGCGGCTCGGCGGCGTGCTCACCATCGAGCCGATGCTCGGCCTGCACGCCGACATGCTCGCCTTCGAGGCGGCGCTGCCCGCCGACGGACGGATCAACACGGTCGATGTGCGCGATGTGGCCGCCGCGTTCACGGCCGCGACCGTCACGCCGTCCGTGCGCGAGGTCTTCCTCATCGGCGGCGACGCGTCACATCGGTTGCGCCAGAGCGATATCGGCGCATCGATCGCCGCCGCCTCCGGATTACCGGGGGCCATTCCACGCGGGCTGGACGGGAACCCGGACAGCGATGCGGACTGGTTCGCGACGGACTGGATGGATACCGGCCGCTCGCAGGAAGTGTTGCGCTTCCAGCATCACTCGTTTCCGGACATGCTCGCCGAAATCCGCAGCAGAACAGGCCGAATGCGGCTTCTCACCCGTCCGTTCGCACCGGTGATGCGATGGTATCTCGGCCGCCTGTCGCCGTACCGCGACGGCGCGCACACATTCGCCGACCCATGGGGCGCGATCCGCGCCAGGCTGGGCGACCCGCAGCCGGATCGCCCCTGACTCACCGATGCCCGCACGCGATGCGGATCCGCGCGGTTGTCGGCGATGGGTCCACGGCAGCCCGGACATCTCAGCCGGTGGGCGTGATCCGCAGCAGGGCCACGCCGTGTGCGGGGATGTCCGGAGCGACGATACGGCCGTCGGTCACCGTGGTCGTCGTGGTCCAGATGTCGTGCACCGTGTACGAATATGCCTGGGCGAGACCGGTTTCGGCGGCGGTGGTCGCGAGCGTGAGCGGCTGGTCGCCGGGGTTGACCAGCGCCACGGCGACCGAACCGTCGGCCAGCGGTTTGGTGAGGATTCGGTGATCGCGGCGCAGCGGTGCCGCGGGCCCCACCCGAGGGTCCTGGTCGATGGCGATCACACCGGCATCGGTGAGCAGCTCGCGCGTGGGCTCGCTCATCGTGCGGACATCGTTTCCCGCGATGAACGGGGCGGACAGCATCGCCCACAACGACAGATGCGCCTGCTCCTCGGCGGGTGACAGGGTGCGTGTATCGCGCAGCATCGCCAGCGTGTCCGGAGATATCCCCAACCGCCGAGCCAGATAGGCGGTCTCGGCGGCGGTGAGTGCCGAGCGGCGCACGGCGGTTCCGGGCAGACCGTCCAGATGGGCTCCGAGGAATTGCGACATCGACAGTCCGGAGACGAGCATGTCGGGGTCGGGCCAGTATCCCGGACGGCTGGGCCGGGCCTGCAGGGCGGCCTGCGCCTCATCGGCGACACCGCGGACCGACGTGGTGTCGAATCCGCCGATATCGGGCTCGGGAAAGGTGTTGCGCCACATCGGGATGAGATCGTCGGTGCTGCGGGCCGAATTCGCCACGCCCGACCAGTCGTAGTCGACGCCCGCGCGGGCGTCCGCCGAGCTGTTCGGGTTGATCATGTAGACGATGCTGCGTCCGGTCGATCGCAGCGCGTCGCGCATCCGGGCGAAATCGCGAACCTGCTCGTCGTGGTTCGCATCGGTCCGGCACCAATCGTATTTGAGCAGGTCGACACCCCACTGTGCGAATCGCCGCGCGTCCTGCAGTTCGTGGCCGCGACTCGCGGTAGCGGGGGACTGCCCGCAGATCTCGTCGAACGGACTGGCGTACAGACCCAGATACATACCGTGTTCGTGGGCGTAGCCGGCCACCGCCGCGATGCCGTGCGGGAACCGGATCGGGTCCGCCGCGAGATCGCCCGACGAATCCCGTTGCGGCGCAGCCCAGCCCGCGTCCAGATCGACGTAGCGATAGCCGGCGTCACGCATACCGTTCGACACCATCGCGTCGATCGTCTCCCGCACCGACTGCTCGGTCAGCGCGATTCCGGAATCCCAGGAATTCCACCCCATCGGGGGAGTCGCCCGCACGGCGGCCGGCTCGAACAACGGCGGACGCACCGCGCTCCCGGACATCGCCGCACCCGCCGCGACGAGACCCGCCGCGAGGACCGCGAGCCTGATCGCACCGGCGCGCCTCAACCGAGATACTGCGCGTACCAGTCGGTCACGCGCTGCCAGGCGGCGGCGGCCGCGGTGGGCTGGTAGTTCGCGCCGGTGTCGTTGAAGAACGCGTGATTGGCGTTGTCGGCGACGAAGATCTCGTGCGGCACGCCGGCACGGTTCAACGCCGCCTCGGCCGCGGGCCGGGTGGCGTCGACACGCTTGTCGAGTGCGCCGTACACCGCGAGAACCGCCGTCGCCGTGGTGATGTCGTCGTCACCGGGGTACGGACCGTAGAAGGGCGTGGCCGCGGCCAGTTCCCGGGTGCCGTGGGTGAGCAACAGCCAGGTGAGGCCGCCGCCGAAGCAGAAACCCGTGGCGCCCAGCTTCTTTCCCGGCACCCGGCGTCCCAGCTCCGCCACACCGGCTTGCAGATCCGCGATGAAACGGTCCTGCGGTGCCTTGCCGAGTGCCGCGGTGGCGGCGGCCGGGTCGGTGAAGGTGGTGGTGCCGCCCTCTTCGGAGAGCAGATCCACCGCGAGCGCGGAATAGCCGATTCCGGCGAAACGCCCTGCGACGGAACGGATGTGGTCGGTGAGGCCCTTGTTCTCGTGGATCACCAGGACGCCGCCGCGAGGTTGCGCCGCGGCGGCCCAGGCGGCCTGCAGGGTGCGGCCGTCGGGGCCGGGAAAGGTGATCGCGGTGGTGGGCTGAACCGCGGTCGCGGTTCCCGGTGGTGGGGCCGAGCTTGCCGGTGCGGTGGGCTTCGTCGTCCCCGCCGGGGTGCCGGAGCGCTGCGCGCACGCGGCCAGCAGCGCCACCGCGGCCGGGGTGCCTAGCCCGAGCAGGCTCAGCCGTCGCAGCGCCTCCCGGCGGCTGAGCAGGCCCTCGGCGTGGTCGGTACCGATCTCCTCTGCGATGTAGCGCTGCAGCGGCGTCATACCGGCCAGCGTAACCACGCAACCTGTGGATCGGCATGCGTACGGCGAACCGGCGTCCTCACTCCGGTTCGGTGACGAAGTCGATGAGCTGTTCCACCGCGCCCAGCAGCGGCGCCTCCAGATCGCGGAAGCTGTCGACGGCGTTGTAGACCCGCCGCCAGCCCTCCGACGGGGTACCCCAGCCGAGGCGGCGGCAGACACCGGTCTTCCAGTCCTCACCGCGCGGCACCTGCGGCCAGGCCTCGATACCGAGGGCCTGTGGCCGCACCGCCTGCCAGATGTCGATGTAGGGATGACCCGTCACCAGGACGTGGGGGCCGAGGCCGGTGGTCAGATTCGTCTCCTTGGACCCCGTGACCAGGTGATCGACCAGTACCCCGACCCGGCGGCCGGGCTCCGGGCGGAAGTCGGTGAGACGCTCGGCGAGATGGTCGAGGCCTTCCAGATGCTCCACGACCACGCCCTCCACGCGCAGATCGTGCCCCCACACGCGTTCCACGAGCGCCGCGTCGTGCACGCCCTCGACCCAGATCCGGCTGGCGCGCGCGACGCGGGCGCGCAGCCCCTCCACCCGTGTCGAACCCGAGGCGGATCGGGTGGGCGCGGCCGGCGCGGACGCTGTCGGACGAACCAGCGTCACCGGCCGGCCGTCGATGAGGAACGCCGCCTCCCGCAAGGCGAACAACCGGACCCTTCCACCACGGTCCTCGAGTTTGACGAAGTCGCCGTCGTAGGTGCGCTCGAAACCGACCACGGCGCCGCAGAATCCGCTGGCCGCGTCCTCGGCGACGAGATCGCGTTCGGCGACGACCTGCGGTACCGCGCGCTTGCGGGTTCGAGCATGTCCGGAATAGATGTCACCGTAGTCGCGCGCACTCACCCGGCCGAAACTACCTGTTTCCCTTGCCGTTCGGCGGGAGGCGAGACCACGAGCGGCGGTGCGGTCCGGCCGACGACGGCTCGCGCCCACCGGATCCGGACCGGTGACCGGCGTGTTTCCGCTCGACTCGTCCGCTTAAAGGCGCGGAAAAACGGACAGGCACGGTACGGTTGACTCGTGGCCGCAATCGTATGGCTGGTCGCGGGAATTCTGCTCGCCGCAGCCGAGATGCTCACCGGTGACTTCACGCTGCTCATGTTGGGCGGGGCGGCGTTGATCACCGCGGGGGTTGCCGGGATCGCGCAGACGTCGGTGGTGATCGACGCCGTGGTGTTCGCCATCTCCGCCATCGGGCTGCTGTTCGTCGTCCGCCCGATGTTGTTGCGTCGCTTCGCGACTCCACCGCCCACACCGACGAATGTCGATGCGTTGCCGGGAAAGACGGCGAAGGTGCTGGAGCCGGTGAACGAGAACAGCGGTCAGGTGAAGATCGGTGGCGAGGTGTGGAGTGCACGCCCGTTCGACCCGGCCGATGAATATGCCGAGGGTGAGACCGTCTACGTCATGAAGATCGACGGCGCGCACGCCGTCGTCTGGAAGGGGCCGTAATGGCTGTACTGATCGTCGCGATCGTCATCGTGGTGCTGGTCGCGGTGGTGGTCTTCAAGTCGATCGCGCTGGTACCGCAGGCCGAGGCCGCGGTGATCGAGCGGCTGGGCAGATATTCGCGCACCGTATCGGGCCAGCTGACATTCCTGGTCCCGTTCGCCGACCGGATCCGCGCCAAGGTCGACCTGCGCGAACGGGTCGTCTCGTTTCCGCCGCAGCCGGTGATCACCCAGGACAACCTCACCGTGCAGATCGACTCGGTGGTGTATTTCCAGGTCACCAGCCCGCAGGCCGCGGTCTACGAGATCAGCAACTACATCGCCGCGGTGGAGCAGCTGACCATCACCACCCTGCGCAACGTGGTCGGCGGTATGACCCTGGAGGAGACGCTGACCTCGCGCGACCAGATCAACTCGCAGTTGCGCGGCGTCCTCGACGAGGCGACCGGCCGCTGGGGCCTGCGGGTGGCGCGAGTGGAATTGAAGGCCATCGATCCGCCGCCGTCGATCCAGGAATCGATGGAGAAGCAGATGAAGGCCGACCGTGAGAAGCGCGCGATGATCCTCACCGCGGAAGGTAATCGCGAGGCGCAGATCAAAACGGCCGAGGGTGCCAAGCAGTCGCAGATCCTCGCGGCCGAAGGTTCCAAGCAGTCGGCCATCCTGTCCGCCGAAGGTGAGCGGCAGAGCCGGATCCTGCGCGCCCAGGGTGAACGTGCGGCCGCCTACCTGCAGGCGCAGGGCCAGGCCAAGGCGATCGAAAAGGTCTTCGCCGCCATCAAATCCGGCAAACCGACCCCGGAACTGCTCGCCTACCAGTACATGCAGACACTGCCGCTGGTGGCGAAGGGCGATGCCAACAAGGTCTGGATGGTGCCCAGCGACTTCGGCAAGGCACTGGAAGGGTTCGCTCGCAACTTCGGCACCCAGGGCGAGGACGGCGTCTTCCGTTACGAGCCCAGTGAGGACGGCGCCGCGAACGCGCCCGACGACGACGCCGACGAAGTCGCCGACTGGTTCGACATCAAAACCGACCCGGCCGCCGAGCGAGCGGTGCGCGCCGCCGAGGCCGCGGCGGCCACACCGGTCGATTCGCCGCTGGTCGCGCCCAATCAGCCCCGGCATCTGCCGCCGCAGAGCGCGCCCATTCCGCCGTCGCCGCCGGCGCAACAGCAACCGGCGCCGCGCCCCGGCGATGCCGGCGGGCGCCCGTGGCAGCCGCCGGAATATCCGGGACGTTAACGGGGTAACCGTATTTCAGCGATGATCCGAATGCCGGTCCGCATATCATGCGGACCGGCATTCGAATTTCGGTGCACGGCACGCGGACTCGGGGGTGGCGATGGCGACACGGCGGGCGGTGCTGCATGCCGCGGCGTTGGCGCCGATGCTGACCGCGTGCGCACCCGGAGTGCTGTTCGGCCACCCCGCTTCGGTGCGTATCGCGGTGCCCTGGAGCGGATCCGAGCTGGCCGCGTTCCGCCGGGTACTGGAGGACGCGGGGCTGGGTGCCACGGTCGCGGTGCTGCCGCTCGGCGACGACATCGATACGGCCCTGCAGGCGCGCGGCCGCTCCGCACCCGATCTGGTGATGTTGCCCGAGGTCGGCCGGATCGGCGAGCTGGCGGGCGGGGTGCTGCGGGCGCTGCCGCCCACGTTGTGGCACGACGCGGCGGGCCCGCGCTATCCGGAACAGTGGCGCTCGCTGCTGTGGAAAGACGATGCGCTCTACGGCATTCCGTTCAAGGCTGCCGACAAATCGCTGGTGTGGTACGACCGCTACGCCTTCGGCGGCGACCGCCCGCGCGACGACCCGCGTGATTGGACCGTCTCCCAGTGGCCGCAACGCATCGCCGCGGCGACCACCCGCCGTCCTCTGGCACTGGGCGGTGCCGACGGCTGGGTGCTGGCCGACCTGTTCGGCAACATCCTCTACGGCGAATCCGCCTGGGACTACCAGGATTTGGCCTCCGCCGGCGAACCGGACCGCCCGCGGGAATGGGATCGCGACGCGGTGCGGGCGACCCTGTACCGACTGGGCACGCTGTGGGCACCGCGCGACACCTTTCCGGGCGGTATCGCCGCGACCCTGACCCGGCAATTTCCGGAATCGGTGCGCGAGGTGTTCGAACGGCGCACCGCGGCGATGGTGGTGGCGCCCGATTTCGCGGAACCCATCGTGCGCAGCTGCCTGCGCCGGGCGAACCGGCCCGCCGATGCCGTGGGCGTGATGCCCTTTCCGGCGGTGGCGCCCGGCGGTCCGCGCCCGGCCATCGGCGGCGGCGACGTGATCGTCGCGACCGCGGCCGGCGCCCACGATGCGATACCGGTGCTCGGCGCCCTGACCGCACCGGCCGCCGTCTCGGCCTGGATCGGCGACTACGGCGGCTTCCTGGCGCCCAGCCCGCGCACGGTCCCGGATCACCCGCTGATGCTGGAACCTGTTGCGGGCGAGCTGCATTCGTGGACCGCCTTCGATTTCGCCGACCTCATCGGCGCCGCCGGACGCCGCGACGGCCTGTGGCGGGTACTGACCGATTTGCTCATCACCGTCGGCGACGGCCACGCCGAGCGACTGGACGAAGCGGTCGACCACGCCGTGCGCGCACTCGACGAGTTCGAACGGAGAGCGCGATGACGGCCGGGCACATCCACGCTCACGGGCTGGATCTGGAGCCGGCGCTCACGCGGATCGCCGGTCCGGTGATCCCGGGCCGCCACCCCCGGCGGTGGTCGATGTGGCCGGCGCAGCTGCCCGCACTGCTGCTGATCCTGCTGCTGCTGGTGGGACCAGCCGCCACCACGGTCTGGACCGCGGCCCGCGCCCAGTGGGAGATGGTCGGCTGGTGTGCGCTGCTGGTGGTCCTGGTCGCGGCCAGCACGATGCTGTGGCGCGGGGACGACGCGGTGCGCGCGGTGGTGGCCGCGGCCGTGCGGGGCCGCTGGAGTTTGCTGCGAAACCGATTGTGGCCGACGGTTTTCCGCCGCCAGGCACCCGAAGGCGCGAGTATCGTCGCGCGGGTACGCCGGCGGTCTCTGTGGTGGCCCGTCCTGGTGATCGCGCTCGCGGTCACGATCCGCGGAATCGGCGTCGAGCTCGGGCCCGGTGGGCGCGGCGCCTACGCCCGGACCCTGGTCTGGGTCCTGTGCGCGGTGGCAGTTCTGGTCCTCGCCCTCGAACTGGCCTGGCATGGCCGCCGCGGCTGGTGGCCCTGGCAGCCGCTGATCCTGCCCTTCGGCGTGTCCGCGTTCGTCGCCGGACTGGCCCTGCGCCTGCTGGCCGAGAACCCGGACTACCGGATGCCGGTCCCGGGCGTGACCGGGCAGCGCATCTGGTTGATGACCACGCTGATCGTGGCCTTCGTCTGGTGCTGGCTGGGGGCGCTGTTCGCGCTGTTCCGCGCCGCGATCGCCGCCATCGAAGCCGATCCCGTGCGGCGTGGCTATCTCGAGGATGCGCGCGGCGTGGCGCGAACCCGGGCCCGGCTGTTCGAACTGATGCGGCCGGTGTTGCTGATCCTGGGCCTCGTCGTCGCCGTCGCGGCCGCCCGGATTTTCGACATCATCCTGGTCGCGGTGCCGGGATCGCTGCAGTATTCGCTGGACTCGGCGACCGTGCACTGGTGGCGACTGGTCTCGGATCCCGATGCCGATCCCGGTGTGGCCGCGGCCTATTCACTGCCGCTGGCGGTGCTGATCGGTTCGGCGGCGTGGATCCTGCAGACCGACGTGCGACGCCACCGCGTCGGCTGGATGCGCCGCCCGGCCGTCGATCCGGTCCGTACCAGGCGCACTGCGCGCGGCGTCCTGCGAGTCGTGGCGGTCTCGCTGCTCTCGCTGGGTCCGCTGCTGGCGTTGGCGGTGTTCGGCTGGGTGGGCGCCGACGGGCCCGCCTTCGCCGGGAACGGTTCGGTCTGGCAGCACCGAGAGTTGTTGCACGCCATGGCCAATACCGGCTGGGTCGCGGTGTGGGCGACGGTCCTGGTCATCGGTGCGGCCTTCCCGGTCGCCCATCAACTCGCCGCGCTGCCCGCCGATGCGCTGCGTTCGCGAATCGCGGTGGTGGTACTGGTGGTGTTCACTGTCCTTCCCGCGCAGCTCTACGTCGGGCCGATCCGGCGTGTCATCGAGCGGATGGGGTTGACCGGGACGTCGTTCTCCTCGCTGATCGTGGTGCATGCCGCGATCGGCCTGCCCATCGCGATCCTGATTCTGCGCGGCGCGCTGCTCGCGCCCTCGGACGGCCCGGCCGCCGACGCCCTGCACGGTCTCGCGAAACCGTGGGCCGTCCTGGGCCGTGTGGTGTCCACCGCCTGGCCCGCCGTCGGCGCGGTCGCGGTGCTCGAACTGATTCAGGTGTGGAACGACTTCTTCATCGGACTCATGGTCAGCGGCGCCGACGTCAGTCCGTGGTCGCTGCTGCTGTGGGGCGACGCCCGGCAGTTCCAGGAGAACGCCGCCCATCTAGCGGCCGGTGCCCTGCTGTCGACGATCCCGCCGGTGCTGCTGTTGCTGGTGACCTGGCGTCGCTTCCTGGTTCCGGGATTGACGGGCGGGATCGTGCGATGAGTGGCGGCCACTCGCACCGGCCCGAGCACGACATCGCGTCGCAGCTCATCGCCACCCCGAAATCCTCGATCTGGCAGGGCTTCCTGGGTGCGGCCTGGGTGATGTCGTCGTCGCTGCTGCTCGAGGTGGTGGCGAAACTGCTGGAAGGTTCGGTCGGGCAGAGCCGGGTGCTGAACTCGCTGGCCGGGGTGTTGCGGTGGGTGGCGGTCGCGGTGGTGGCGGCCGCCGCGCTGTACGTGCTGTGGCGCAAGACGATGGATATGCGCGAGGGTGCGCGCATCCGCCGGGAACTGGATCTCACCGCGGACCTGGTCCAGCCGCCACCGGTGGTCGAGCGGACCGTCGCGGCGCTGCCGGCCTCCGCACCGGTTGGGGCGCGGCCGCTGGATGAGGCCGATACGGCCGTCGCCGACGTCCTGCGGGCATTGCCCTTCACCGACTACGAGGCCGCTGCGCTCTACGACACGGTTACCGCGATGCTCGACAGCGCGACGGTCCTGCCGGGGGAGCAGGCGGTCCTGCGGCGTTCCACCGGCGAGGTTCTGATCCGGCTCGCCGCCCACGGCGTGATCGTCCACCACGGACACGACCGATTCGCCGTGGACACGTCCCCGAACTCGCCGGACCTCGCTGTGATCCGCCGCACACCGCAGTGGCGCGCCGCGTGGCCGGCGCTGATCCGGCACTACTCCGATCGGGCGACGCGCTGGGCGGTCGCCCTGGATTCGGACCGGCTCGGTGCCGGCGCGCATCGGTGGTTCACGGGATCGGCGGACCGACTGGCCGAGCTGGTGCGCGAATGCGACAAATGCGACCACGGCATCGAGCTCGACATCCCCGCCCTGGCCCGCATCGCCGACGCACTCGACCTCTGGTACGCCCGGATCGGGAAGCCTTCCGACGGTCCCGCGGCGCGGGCGATGGTGGCGCTGAGCGAAACGGCGCATCCGCAGATTCACGAACTGGCCTCGATCCGCTGCGGGCTGCTGCCCGACACCGCGACACGCCGACGATGGCCGCGTCCGCTCCGGCGGCGCAGCCGCCCGCGCCGGAGCACGGGCCTGCACGCTCGCCGCGCGCACGCCGAGGCGCTGCGGGATTTCGATCGCTTACCGGGCGGGGAGTACCCGCTGCCCGAGATCGTGGCCGGATTCGAGCGCGCCTGGTGGCTGCTGCCACGGCGCGATATCGCCGCGGAGGTCTGTGCCTTGAACGACCTGGCCATCGCACATCTGTACGAAGGACGCCTGGACGCCGCGCGTGACCGGCTCGAGCTGGCCGAAACCCTGACCCGCGGCGGTCGCCATCCGTCCGGGCGGGCACACACCTTCGAAACGTTGGGCCTGCTGTGGTGGATGCGCGGCGAGCCCCGGCGCGCGATGCGCTGGTGGCTGCTGGCGCTGACCCGCTATCGCGATCTCGGTCACGAACTGGGAATCTGCCGGTGTCTGCAGCATCTGGGCAGCGCCGTCGCGGTGACACCCGAATACGGTGGTCTGCTGCTCGCGGGGCCGCTGAGCACCGGAGAGGTCCTGCGCCAGGCCTCCGGCTGGCTGGCCTACGCCGCGCGATGCCGTCCGGGCGGTACCGGCCGCGCGCCCGCCCTCGCCGCCCGCTACCGTCGGCGTGTCGCGCACGCGCTGGAGAACGCGCAGGTCGCGCCGCTGGAGACGGTGGACCGGTGGCCCGTCACCGTGTCCGAGCATTAGCGCTGCGACCGGCCCGGATAGGCGTCCGCCCGCGATTCGAGACCGCGAAACCGCCGATTTCGGGCATCGTCATGCGACTGGGGTCACTATATCTCAGTGATCTCGACCACATAACGGTTATATAACTACAGTAATGTAATGCGCGTTTATCGCACTATGCGCTGCGTAAACGTGAATATCCTCCATGTCGGGTTGAGACAGTTCGGTTGTTATCGCAACGTGATGTTTCGAGATTTCTCCGTTACCGTCGTTTGCAGCTCGGAATTCCGGGCTGACGCTCGAATCGCTGAACACCGGCAACCCTGTCCCGCGGTTCGAGTTCGACCCCGACATACCTGGGGGCAGGGACCCGTAATCGTCACCATCGGGCCGGCTGGGCGCAGGCAGGGAAAACCACATGTCTCGTAACCGTAAGTTCAGCACTCGCGCACTCGGCTTCGCCGCCGTCGCCGGCGCCATCGTCGCCGTCCCCTTCGGCCTGACCGCTACCGCGTCTGCCGACGGCGGCCACGACTGGGATGCGGTGGCGCAGTGCGAGGCCAGCGGCAACTGGGGCGCCGACACCGGAAACGGTTTCTACGGCGGCCTGCAGTTCACCCAGAGCACCTGGAACGCCAACGGCGGCAGTGGCAACCCGGCCAACGCCAGCCGCGCCGAGCAGATCCGCGTCGCGGAGAACGTGCTCGCCAGCCAGGGCCCCGGCGCCTGGCCGGTTTGCGGCGCCAACCTCTAAGGTTCGCCGCCCGCGGTTCGTCCGCATACACAAGCGTGCAGACAGGCCCCTCCCGGATCTACCCGGAAGGGGCCTGTCGCGTTGTATCCGCCGGTCAGGCGCTGATCGCGGCTCCCGTCGCGAAACGGCTCTCCACCGGCGCGAGGCCGTAGTGCCCGCGCAAGGTATCGGCGGTGTACTCGGTGCGGAACAGGCCGCGTTCCTGCAGGATGGGCACTACCCGGTCGACGAAATCGGTGAGTCCGCCCGGCAGATACGGCGGCATGATGTTGAATCCGTCCGCCGCGCCGGCCTCGAACCAGGTCTGCAGTTCGTCGGCGATCTGCTCCGGGGTGCCGGCGAAGCTGCGATGTCCGCGCCCGCCGCCGAGTTTGCCGATCAGCTGCCGCACCGTCAGCGGCTCCTGTGTGGCCAACTCCTTCACCAGCGTGAACCGGGACTTGTTCCCTTCGATCTCGCTCTCCACCGGCAGCGGCGGCAGCGGCGCGTCGAGGGGATGGCCGGTCAGATCGATGCCCAGCTGCGTGGACAGCTGCCGCAACGCGTAGTCGGGGGAGATCAGATCGGTGAACTCCTGCTCCAGCGCGAGCGCCTCGGCGGGCGTATCGGCGATGTAGGGCACGAGACCGGGGAGCACCTTCAGCTCGTCGGCGCCACGGCCGTACTTCGGCAGCCGTGATTTCAGATCGCGGTAGAAACGTTGCCCGTCCTCGAGACTGCGCTGCGCGGTGAACACCGCCTCGGCGTAGCGGGCGGCGAATTCCTTTCCGCTCTCGGAAGATCCGGCCTGCACGAGCAGTGGCCGGCCCTGCGGACCGCGCGGGGAGTTCAACGGACCGCGCACCCGGAACCGGTCGCTGTCGTAGTCGATGGTGTGGACCTTGTCCGGGTCGGCGAACACTCCGGCCTCGGGGTCGAGCACGATGGCCGAGGATTCCCAGCTGTCCCACAGCTGCAATGCGACATCGACGAATTCGGTGGCGCGCTCATATCGGCGGGCATGGTCGGGAATGGCGTCATAGCCGAAATTGTAGGCCTCGTCGACCGTGCCGGAAGTGACGATGTTCCATCCGGCCCGCCCGCCGCTGATGTGGTCGAGCGAGGCGAATTTACGGGCCAGATTGAACGGTTCGTTATAGGTCGTCGAGGCCGTCGCGATCAGACCGATATGTTCGGTGGCGGCGGCGATGGCCGACAGCAGTGTCACCGGTTCGAACACCGCGAGCGTATTGCGCTGAATGCGCGGGCCCACCGCCAAGCCGTCGGCGAAGAAGACGGAATCCAGTTTACCGCGCTCGGCGATGCGGCCCAATTCCTGGAAATGCTTCACGTCCAGCACGCGCCGTTCCTCGGTGCGCGGATGGCGCCAGGCGGCTTCGTGATGACCGACGCCCATCAGAAAGGCGTTGAGATGAAAGGTTTTCGGTGATGGCGACATCGAGCGTCGTCGTCCCTTCGGTGTAGTGCTTCAACGATCGGATTGCGGGCGCCAGCGCGTGAGGCGGCGTTCGATCGCGACGAGTACGGCGTTGTAGACCAGGCCGACGATCGCGATGGCGACGATCCCGACATACATGTCGGGAATCTGGAAATTCTGCTGGGCGGCGGTGATGAGGTAGCCGAGTCCCGCTCGCGCACCGGACATCTCGGTGGCGATGAGGACCAGGATGGAGGCCGAGGCCGCCATCCGGATGCCGGTGAAAACGGTCGGCACGGCGGCGGGCAGGATCACCTTCTGGAACAGCCGCAGCGGTGAGAAGCCGAGGGACACAGCCGATTTGATCAGCAACGGATCCACCGATCGCACGCCGCTGATGGTGTTCAGCAAGATCGGGAAGAAGCCCGCGTAGACCACGATCGCGACCTTGGAGGTCTCGCCGATGCCGAGGATCAGGATGAACACCGGCAGCAGCGCCAGCGCCGCGGTGTTGCGGAACAGTTCGAGCAGCGGGTTCACGAAGTCGGCCACCGGCTTGTACCACGCGATGGCGACGCCGACCGGAACGGCGCACGCCACCGCTATCGCGAAGCCGACCAGCGAACGGCCCAGACTGGCGGAGGTGTTGTCCCAGAGCTGGCCGTTGCGGACCAGCTCGTCGCCGCGCTGCATGACGGTGGAAAACGGCGGCAGGAAGATCTGATCGACCAGGCCGAATCGGGGTGCGAGTTCCCAGAAGGCCAGGAACAGGCCGATGACCAGGACGGGCTTGAACAGCCGCCAGCCCCAGCGACCGGCCAGGGTGGCCAGCTGCCGTCCCGTGCCGGCGGTGGAGCGAGCGGGAGTCTCGGCTGCACTCCCGGCCGAGACAGAGGACTTCTTCGACACCAGCACGGGTTCGGCGGTGGCGGGCAGTGTGGTGGACATGGTGTTACCTCCTGTCGGTGGCCGCGAGGTCGGCCTGCTCGAGCCCCTGTGCGCGGGCCACCTCGTCGTGCAGCAGCGACCAGATCCGGTGCCGGACTTCGCTGAAGTGCTCGCTGGAGCGGATGTCGGCCTCCGGGGCGGTTTCGCGGTCGAGATCGATATCGACCACCGCCTTGACCCGTCCCGGCCGTGAGGTGAGCACGGCCACGCGCTGACCCAGATACACGGCTTCGTTGATGTCGTGGGTGATGAACAGGATGGTCTTGCCGGTGGTGCGCCAGATGCGCAGCAGTTCGTCCTGCAGCGATTCGCGGGTCTGGGCGTCGAGCGCGGCGAACGGCTCGTCCATCAGCAGCACCTCGGGATCGAAGGCGAGGCTGCGCGCGATGGCCACGCGCTGTTTCATGCCGCCGGACAACTCGTGCGGGTACCGGTCGCCGAAGCCGGTGAGGCCGACCAGCTCCAGATATTCGCCGGCGATCCGGCGTCGCTCACGCCGGCGGATGCGCTTGGCCTCCAAGCCGAATTCGATATTGCCGCGCGCGGTGCGCCACGGCAGCAGCGCGTACTGCTGGAAGACGATGCCCCGATCGAGACCGGGGCCGGTGACCGGCCGCCCGTCGAGCAGGATCTGCCCGTGGGTCGGCCGGGTCAGCCCGCCCAGCAGATCCAGCAGGGTCGACTTACCCGAACCGCTGGGTCCGACCAGGACGAGGAATTCACCGTCGCGCACCTCCACGGTGATGTTCTCCAGCGCGGTGAAGGGTGTTCCGGCGCCTCGCGCGGGAAATTCCTTGCGCACCCCGTCGAGCGCGAGTTTGATTGCCGTGTCGCTCATTTGGCGGCCACCACCTCTCCGGCCGGCCCGCTGTCGGCCGGGTACTTGCCGTTGGCGTAGGGATTGAACTTGTTCGTGTACAGATCTTTGGCCGCGAATTTCCCGGCGGGCAGTTCACCGTTGCGGACCAGCCAGTCGATCCAGATCTGCAGCTCTCGCTCCTGAATCACCGCGCCGGGCGGCGGGATGCCGGACGATTTGTAGGAGTCGAGCAGTGTGGTGTTCTCGTTGCGGCCGCGCTTGTGGATGATGTCGGCCAGTCGCGCCACCGCCTGATCATGTGGCGTGATCTGCAGCCAGCGCGTCGCGCGGGCCGTGCCCTGGACGAAGTCGGCCACCGCGTCCCGATGGCCGGCGATGTAGTCGTTGCGGAAGACGTATGTGCCGTAATCGAATTCGCCGAACAGGCCCTTGTCGGTGTAGAGCGCGTGGATGCCGCCGTGAGCCAGCGCGATGTCCTGCAGCGGGCCGCCCAGTGCCGCCGCGTCGATCTGGCCCTTGCGCAGCGCGTCCTCGGTATTGACCGGCGGCAGCACCACGAGCTGCACCTGTCTGATCTCGTCGTCGGTGAGCCCTTGATCGTGCAGCCATTGCCGGGTGATGAATTCGTGGTGGGCGCCGAGGGTGTTGACGCCGACCTTCTTCCCGATCAGGTCCTTGGCCGTCTTGATGCCCGAATCGTCACGGACGTAGTAGCCGGTGAAACTCTGCCGGTCGGCGCCGTAGGAGCTGAGCACCGAGGTCACCGGTGCGCCGCCGGCGATGAGCTTGACGACCGCGCCGTTGAACGCGCTGCCGAATTCGATCTGCTTGGTGGTGGCGGCCTGGATATTGGCCGGACCGCTGGTGGTGTCGCCCTCCCACTTCAGCTCGATGGTGGAGAAGTAGCCGAGGTCGGCGGCCAGTTCGTAGGGCGTGACCGTGCCGGCCTGACCCTGGTAGCGGAGGATGGTCCTACCGTCGGCGGTGGTTCCGGCGCCGGAACTCGGGCAGCCGGCGGCGAGCGCGGCCAGCACGGGCAGGGCGAGGGCGGCGGCGAACACGCGCACGACCCGGGGTCGTCTGAACGACAACATGATCGGTTCTTTCACTGAATGCGTCTGCGGTCCCGCGCACATCCGGGTGCGGTGACCGGTAGATCGGCGAAACGAATTGCCTGGCAACGGCTTTCGGCGACGACGATGGCGCCCGGGTTCAGGCGCGACAGATCCCGTGCGGGACGCGCATGAGATCGACCGTGCGCCGTCGCGTCAGCACGCCGCGTGCCCGTCCGCCGGGTCCGGCTGTCGGCGCCGCATTCGCCTGCTCGACAACGCGTGCGCCCGAACGCGATTCATCGGTGGCGGCCATCCATCCTCCTGCCGGACCCAAAGTGATATAGGCACTGTGGTCCGACAAGGGACGTGGGGCAATGATTGTGCGCAGCGCGAGCCGATCATCCCGCTTCGCCGCCCGCCGGGAATTCCGGCGGGCGTGACGACGATCAGTCTTTCAGTTCGCGGGACAAACCCGCGGTGATCGCGGCGAGGACCCGCCCCGCGATCGCGAGGTCGGCCGCCGGAACCACACCGTAGACGCGGCCGAGGACGGCGCTCGTGCGGGAGCGGAGGTCCGCGACGAGGCGGCCGCCCGCCTCGGTGACCACGAGTTCACCGCCCGGCGCCGCGAGCAGCAGACCACGGTCGGTGAGCCGCGTCGCGGCTGTCGCGACGACGGTGGGTGCCCAGGTCGTCTTCGCGGCGAGAGTGGCGATATGCCGCTCCCGATCGACGGTGCCGCCGGCGGCGGCGGCCTGGCTGAGCGTGATCCACTGCGCCTCGTCGATGCCGGTACCGGCGAGGACGCGGTGCAAAAGCGCGTTGTGGTGCTTTTCGGCCTGGCCGATGATCGACGGATCGAGCGTGATGGCGGGGGACATGACGAACTCCTGACTGCCGGACTGTGGCCACGATTCTGACACTCAGTTCCATACGAGTGCAAGTGTCGTTCGTGCTCCAGTTTCTTACGTGCCTCGGGATCGGTTCGGATAGCATCTCGGCATGCCCGATCCCGCATCCGACCGCACACTCCCGCTGCGAGAGCGCAAACGACTGCGTACTCGGCGCGTACTGGCCGACACCGCCCTGCGGCTGTTCACCGAGCGCGGATTCGACGCGACGACACTCGACGAACTCGTCGACGAGGCCGAGGTATCTCGCAGCACCTTCTTTCGCACCTATCCGGCCAAGGAAGCGGTCGCGATCGAGGCGGAGGCGCAATTGTGGTCCGCATATCTCGCGGCGCTGACGGATCGACCGCTGACCGGAGTCGTGCTGGACGCGATACGGGAGACGCTGACCGCGGCCGTCGCCGATCTGGAGCCGGAATGGGATCACCGGTATGTCGCCACTCGCCGGCTCATCCGCACCACCCCGGCACTGCTCGCCTACGTCGAGTACCACCGCCATGGGGTGGAGGCGGACGCGGTCACGATCCTCGCCGATCGCCTGGGACTGCCCGCGGACGATCTGCGACTGCAGGTCCTGGCCGAACTGGTGACCTCGGCGTGGAGTGTGGCCGGACGGGAATGGGTCCGGGCCGACGGCCGGGGCGGCCGCGCCGCGCTGACGGAGAGAGTGCGGGAGGCCTTCGCGGCGGTGCCGGCGAGTTTGGAGCTGCGGACCCGCTGAGGCCGCGCGGCCTCAGCGCGGTGCCGGTTCCTCGGCCGCCTCGGTGGCCAGCGCCGCGAATTGGTCCGCGCCCCACCGTGCGTCGACTACCAGGCCGATCACGCCGATGGTGATGCAGACGCCCGACAGCACCAGCAGACCCGGGTTCGTCCGCCCGGTCAACGCGTCTCCGAGGACGACGACGCCGATGGTGCCGGGGATGATGCCCACGAAGGTGGCCAGCAGGTACGGCATCATCCGCACCGAGGACAGTCCGGCGCAGTAGTTGATCACCGAGAACGGCACCGGTGCGATCAGCCGCAGCGAGCCGACGGCGAGCCAGCCGCGCCGGGCCAGTCGCCGATCCACCGCCTGTACCGCGGGATGAGTCAACCGCGCGGCGACCTGCTCCCGATCCAGGGCTCGCACGAGCAGCAGCGCCAGCACCGCGCTGGCCGTCGTCGCGGCGACCGCGAGGGTGATGCCGAGAATCGGCCCGAACAACAGGCCGGCGCTGAGCGTGAAGACGGTGCGCGGAAACGGCGCCACCGTCACGAGCGCATGGACGAGGAAGAACAGCAGCGGAAACATCGGGCCGACCGAATCGGCCCACTCCCGGATCTGCTGTGGGGCCGGATGCGGTGCCAGTACGGCGACCGCGACCAGCGCGGCCGCGAGGATGGCCAGCATCACGACCCGTCGATTGCGCAGTAGTCGCAAGGCCACATTCGTCGTCCTCGGCACCGCGACAGGTTACCGGTCGGTATGGCCAGGCTGTGCGAAGAGTATGCGAACACCGGGCTAGCATCGAATGAAGGTTGATGAATGATCGTTAACCGAACTGGTCGTCGACCTGCCGATTTCGCACGCCCGTCGCACTGTGAATGGGTCACACAGGCGGTTGCGAAGGCGCTGCGAAGAGTTGGGTCCCAGCGTAGGTATCCGGTACGAGTGAAGTATCGGAGTCGAGTGGAAGAGGTACAGCAGCGATGCCGATTGGTTCAGATCCGGGTGCGGACACCGTGCCCGGATACGCCGCATGGCGCAAGGGTGTGGCCGGAGTGCTGGCCAAGTCCCGCAAGGTCGAGGCATCCGAACTCGGTGACGAGCCGGAGCGCCTGCTCGAGGTCACCAATTACGACGGAGTGACCGTCGCGCCGCTGTACACCCGTCGCGACGAACTGCCCGAACAGCCTCTGCCCGGACGGTTCCCGTTCGTGCGCGGCAACGAGGCCACCCGCGACGTGCATCGGGGCTGGCATGTCAGCGCCCGCTTCGCCGGAGCGGATCCGGCCGCCGTCAACGAGGAGATCCTCGCCGCTCTGGAGAACGGCGTCAGCTCCGTATGGCTCGGGGTCGGCGAGAACGGCGTCCCGGTGGCCGGGCTGGCGGACACGCTGCGCGGACTGCTGTTCGAACTGGCTCCCCTGAGCCTGTGGGCGGGCGCGGACACCCCCGCCGCCGCCGCGCAGGTGCTGACCCTGCTGGACGGCTACGAGGTGGCCGACCGCTCCGATATCCACGTCTTCCTCGGCGCGGCGCCGCTGACCAGCCGCTTCGCCGGAGTGGCCGACACCGACCTCGACGCCGCGGTCGAGCTGGCGCGCACCGCCGCCGGCCGCACCGAGACCGTCCGGGCGATCACGGTGTCCGGCACCGTCTTCCACAACGCGGGTGCGTCCGATGCTCAGGAGATCGGCGCGGCCGTGGCCGCGGGCCTCGACTACCTGCGCGCACTCACCGACGCCGGCCTCGATGTCGCCGATGCGCTGGACCAGGTGAGTTTCCAGCTGGCGGCGACCGACGATCAGTTCGAGACGATCGCGAAATTCCGCGCCGCCCGCCGGCTGTGGGCCCGGGTGGCGCACGAGGCCGGCGCGCCGGACTTCGGCAACGCGCCGCAGCACGCCGTCACCTCGGAAGCGATGCTGAGCCAGCGTGATCCGTGGGTCAACATGCTGCGCACCACCCTGGCCGCTTTCGGCGCCGGTGTGGGCGGCGCGGACCTGGTCACCGTGCTGCCCTTCGACGCGGCCCTCCCGGCCGGGGAACTCGGTGTGTCGCAAGCATTCTCGGAACGCATGGCACGCAACACGCAGCTGCTGCTGCTCGAGGAGTCGCATCTCGGACATGTGCAGGACCCGGGCGCGGGTTCCTGGCACGTGGAAAGCCTCACCGCGGAGGTGGCCGGTGCGGCGTGGGCGTTCATGCAGGAGCTCGAGCGCGCCGGCGGATACCGCGCCGCGCTGGAGTCCGGCCTGCTGGCCGAGCGCATCGCCGACACCCGGACCCGCCGCGAATCCGATATCGCCCACCGCCGCACCGCGGTCACCGGCGTCAACGAATTCCCGAACCTCGCCGAGGAGCCGCTGTCGGAGGCCGCGCGCGACACGAACGGGGTGGCCCGCTACGGCGCGGCCTTCGAGGCGCTGCGCAACCGTTCGGACGCCTACCTGGCCGCCCACGGCCGCCGGCCCCGGGCGCTGCTGGTACCGCTGGGCCCGGTCGCCGAGCACAACGTGCGCGTGACCTTCACCGCGAACGTACTGGCCTCCGGGGGCATCGAAACGGTGAACCCGGGAGCGCTGGAGACGTCCGGGATCGGCTCTACCGCAACCGAATCCGGAGCGACCATGGCGGTGCTGTGCGGCAGCGACGCCCGCTACGGCACCGAGGCCGCGCCCGCCGTGCAGCAGCTGCGCGACGCCGGCGTGACGACGGTCCTGCTGGCCGGGCCCGAGAAGGCGGTGGCCGAGGTGAGCGGCACACAGCGGCCGGACGGATTCCTCACGGCCCGCATGGACGCGGTGGCGACCCTGTCCGGCCTGCTGGAGAAGCTGGGAGCGTAATGACTACTCGAGATGTGAACCACGTGATCGGCAGCTTCGCCGAGGTACCGCTGGGTGAACCGGCGGTCGGGCGGACCGGTGGCGGCGACGTCGAGGCGTTCGTCGCCGAATCGGCGGCCGCCAACGGCTACGCGCCCGAACAACTGGTCTGGGCCACCCCCGAAGGTATCGACGTCGCGCCGGTGTACACCAAGGCCGACCGCGATGCCGTTGTGGCCGAAGGCTATCCGCTCGACAGCGTGCCCGGTGTGGCGCCGTTCGTGCGCGGCCCGTACCCGACCATGTACGTGAATCAGCCGTGGACCATCCGCCAGTACGCGGGATTCTCCACCGCCGCCGATTCCAACGCCTTCTACCGGCGCAACCTGGCCGCGGGCCAGAAGGGCCTGTCGGTCGCCTTCGACCTGGCGACCCACCGCGGCTACGACTCCGATCACCCCCGCGTCACCGGTGACGTCGGTATGGCCGGCGTCGCCATCGACTCGATCCTGGATATGCGGGAACTGTTCGACCAGATCCCGCTGGATCAGGTGTCGGTGTCGATGACCATGAACGGCGCGGTGCTGCCGATCCTGGCGCTCTACGTCGTCGCCGCCGAGGAACAGGGCGTCAAGCCCGAACAGCTGGCCGGAACCATTCAGAACGACATTCTGAAGGAGTTCATGGTCCGCAACACCTACATCTATCCGCCCAAGCCCTCGATGCGGATCATCTCCGACATCTTCGCCTACACCTCGGCGAAGATGCCGAAGTTCAACTCGATCTCCATCTCCGGCTACCACATCCAGGAAGCCGGAGCCACCGCCGACCTGGAGCTGGCCTACACCCTGGCCGACGGTGTCGAATACATTCGCGCAGGCCTGGACGCGGGCATGGAGATCGATCAGTTCGCGCCGCGGCTGTCGTTCTTCTGGGCCATCGGCATGAACTTCTTCATGGAGGTCGCCAAGCTGCGCGCGGGCCGCCTGCTGTGGAGCGAGCTGGTGTCGAAGTTCGAGCCCAAGAGCCAGAAGTCGCTCTCGCTGCGCACCCACTCGCAGACCTCGGGCTGGTCGCTGACCGCGCAGGACGTGTTCAACAACGTCGCGCGCACCTGTGTCGAGGCGATGGCCGCGACCCAGGGCCACACGCAGTCGCTGCACACCAACGCCCTCGACGAGGCGCTGGCGCTGCCCACCGACTTCTCCGCGCGCATCGCCCGCAACACCCAGCTGCTGCTGCAGCAGGAGTCGGGGACCACCCGGCCGATCGACCCGTGGGGCGGCTCCTACTACGTGGAGTGGCTGACCCACCAGCTCGCCGAGCGGGCCCGGGCCCACATCGCCGAGGTCGAGGCGCACGGCGGTATGGCGCAGGCGATTTCGGAGGGCATCCCGAAGCTGCGCATCGAGGAGGCCGCGGCCCGCACCCAGGCGCGCATCGACACCGGCGCGCAGCCGGTGATCGGCGTCAACAAGTACCAGGTGACCGAGGACCAGGAGATCGAGGTCCTCAAGGTCGAGAACTCGCGCGTGCGCGCGGAGCAGAACGAGAAGCTGCGCCGCCTGCGCGCCGAACGCGACAGCGCCGAGGTCGAGCGGACGCTGGCCGAATTGACAAGGGCCGCAGCGTCTTCCGAGGGCGGGATGGCCAACAACCTGCTCGCGCTGGCCATCGACGCGGCCCGCGCCAAGGCCACGGTCGGCGAGATCTCCGACGCGCTGGAGAAGGTGTACGGTCGCCATCAGGCCGAGATCCGCACACTGTCGGGCGTCTACCGAGAGGAGGCCGGCAAGGTGACCAACATCAGCAGGGCCATCGAGCTGGTCGAGGAATTCGCCGAGGCCGAGGGCCGCCGCCCCCGCATCCTCGTCGCCAAGATGGGCCAGGACGGCCACGACCGCGGCCAGAAGGTGATCGCGACCGCCTTCGCCGACCTCGGCATGGACGTCGATGTGGGCCCGCTGTTCCAGACTCCGGAAGAGGTGGCCCAGCAGGCGGCCGACAACGACGTGCACATCGTCGGTGTCTCCTCGCTGGCGGCCGGTCACCTCACGCTGGTGCCCGCCCTGCGGCAGGCACTGGCCGATGTCGGGCGCCCCGACATCATGGTCATCGTCGGCGGCGTCATTCCGCCCGGTGACTTCGACGAGCTGTATGCCGCCGGCGCCGCGGCGATCTTCCCGCCGGGCACCGTGATCGCCGATGCCGCGATCGGTCTGCTGCAGAAGCTGGCGGCCGAACTCGGCCACGAGATCGGCGGACAAGCCGAGGCGGAATGAGCGACGCCGACCGGACCCCGGCGGGCGATGCGCCCGCCGGGGCTGAGGTGCCCACGAAGGCGGAGTTGCCCGGAAGCCAGGCCCTGTCCACCGCCCGCGGCCTGCCTCCGGCGCTGCGCGTGGACGGACCGCAGTCGCCGGGCGGCGGCCAACGCCGGACCATCGATGTGGCGGAGCTGGCGGGTGCGATCCGCGACAATCAGCGCGCCGCGCTCGCCCGCGCGATCACGCTGGTCGAATCCACCCGCGCCGATCACCGCGAGGCGGCCCAGCGGCTGCTGCTCGAGCTGACGGCCGAAGCCGGCGCCGCCGCGTCCAATCGCGTCGGTATCACCGGCGTTCCGGGCGTGGGCAAGTCGACGTTCATCGACGCGCTCGGGATGTATCTGATCGGCCAGGGGCATCGGGTCGCGGTGCTGGCGGTGGATCCGTCCTCGACTCGCACCGGCGGATCGATTCTCGGCGACAAAACCCGCATGGCGCGTTTGTCGGTGGAACGTGACGCGTTCATCCGCCCCTCGCCGACCGCGGGCACGCTGGGCGGTGTCGCCAAGGCGACCCGCGAGACCATTGTGCTGCTCGAGGCCGCCGGTTACGACGTGATCCTGGTGGAGACGGTGGGCGTCGGCCAGTCCGAGGTGACCGTCGCGAATATGGTCGACGTGTTCTGCTTCCTCACGCTGGCCCGCACCGGAGATCAGTTGCAGGGCATCAAGAAGGGTGTGCTGGAGCTGGCCGATCTGGTCGCGGTCAACAAAGCCGACGGCCGCCACGAGGTGGAGGCGCGGGCCGCCGCACGCGAATTGCAGGGTGCGATGCGACTCATCCATCCGCGCGAATCCCTCTGGCGCCCACCGGTTCTCACCATGAGCGGGCTCAACGGCACCGGTCTGGACACCTTCTGGGATACGGTCCTCGAACACCGGCGCGTTCTCACCGAGGCGGGCGAGTTCGCCGAGAAGCGCCGCCGTCAGCAGGTCGACTGGACCTGGACGATGGTGCACGACCAGTTGCTGCGCCGGCTGGCCGACAGTCCCGGCGTGAAAGCGATTCGCGCACAGGTGGAAAAGCAGATCCGCGACGGATCGCTGACCCCGGCCCTCGCAGCCGAGGAACTGCTGCGCGCCTTCGACGAGAAGTAGCAGGGCTGTCCGGGCGACGAGAATTCGCGCCCGGACACCTCATCGCATCCGGAACAGCCGCGCCGCATTGTCGTAGCAGACCGCGCGCACCCAGTCCGCGCCCAAGTCGAGTCGTTCGAGCGCTTCCAGCGCGTGGGCGTAGGAGTACGGGATGTTCGGGAAGTCACTGCCGAACAGGATGCGCTCGCCCAGCTCGGACAGGCGCGAATATTCGTTGCGCGGGAACGGGTTTCGCTCTTCGATGAAATCGGTGAACGACATCGTGGTGTCGAGGTGCACGTTGTCGTAGCGCTCGGCGAGGTCGAGGAACTGCGAGTATTCCGGCACGCCCATATGAGCGATGATCAGCGTCAGCCGCGGAAACCGCTGCAGCAGTGCCGCTATCGGTTCCGGACCGGTGAATTCACCCGGCGCCGGCCCCGAGCCACAGTGGATCAGCACCGGAATCCCGGCCTCGGACAGCAGCCCCCACACTTCGGTCAGCAGCGGGTCGCCCGGATGATAATCGCCGACCTGGATATGCGATTTGAAGATGCGCGCTCCGGATTCGACCGCCGCGCTCACATAACTTCCGGCGCCGTGCTCGGGGTAGAAGGTCGCGGTGTGCAAGCAGCCCGGGGTGCGCGCGGCGAAGTCGGCCGCCCATTCGTTCAGCCACGCCGCCATATCGGGTTTGTGCGGATACACCAGGGAGGTGAACGCCCGCACTCCGAAGCCGCGTAGCGTATCCAGGCGCTGCTGCTCGTCGTCGCGATAGGTGATCGGCCACGGCCGTCCGATCAGCGGGCCCGCGGAATCGAAATACGCCCACACCTTGTGCAGCACCCGATCGGGCATGAAGTGGGTGTGCACATCGATGATTCCGGGCAGCTCCATCCGGCTCCGGAATTGCGTGACCGCCGCCTGGTCATTCTCGTCGACCGTCACCGAACCTCCTGTGCCACCGGCGGGTACAGCGCCGCCGCGAAATCACCGATCCGCTCGATCATGCGGTCGAAGAAGGCCGCCGGGTCGGTGCCGACCGCGATATCGGCATTGGGTGCGCGACCCCACATGCCCGCCCAATCGGCGACCGTGGTGCCGCGGGTGATCGTCCCGGCCAGCTCGACGTCCACCGTTGCCGGCCGCAGCACCGCCAGGGTCGGTTCGAGCGCGACCGCCGCGGCGAACGGATCGTGCATATGTGCCAGGTACCCCTGGTCGTAATGCTGGTGGAACTCGAAGTAGAACCGCACCGCGTCGATCAGGAACCGCACGACCGGATTGGCCGCCTCGGACCGGAGGCCGGGCGGATCCGCGGGAGCCGGCATCGCGGCGCCGCCGCAGTGCGCTCGCTCGGCGATTCGCCGCAGATGGTCCGGGAACATCTCGATCGATTCGGTGATGTCGAGCGCGCAGACGATCGGCCGATGATCCTGCGGGGCGGCGGAGAACGCGTCGAAGACCACTTTGGCGGCCTCCGGGTCGACATGCACGTTCCACTCGTTGGTCGGGGTGGTGTTACCCGGATGCCGGAACGCGCCGCCCATGATCACCAGTCGCCTAAGCAGTTGCGGCAGCCGGGGTTCCAGTTCCAGCGCCAGGGCCAGGTTGGTCAAGGGCCCGGTGCACAGGCCCAGTACCGCACCCGGACGTGCCCGCACCGTGTCGACCCACAACTGCGCCGCCGAACGATCCGAGAGCGGGCGCGGCGAGGGCGGCAGTTCGGCATAGCCGATCCCGTGCGGACCGTGGGTGTCCTCGGTGGTCCGCAGCGGGATCGCCAGCGGCTGCGCCGCGCCGAGTGCCACCTCGATGGCCGGCGCCCGGCACAGATCCAGCAGGGCCAGATTGTTCGCCGCGACCTGCGCGGTGGGGACATTGCCTCCGGTCGAGGCTATTCCGGCGATCTCCAGCTGCGGATCCGCCAGCAGATACAGCAGTGCCAGCGCATCGTCGATTCCGGTGTCTACGTCCACCATGATCGTCTGCCGCACGGTGCGAGACTAGCGGCCCGCCGCCGGGCCGCCCCGTCCGGCCTGTCGGCGGGCGAAACGATGCGGACGAGGGTAGTTTCGACATGTCAATTCTCGTGTTGTGGACCGTGCGCGTTCCTCGCAGCGGCCTGGGGGTGTTTCGCCGGTGAGATTCGCGGACCGTTTCAACGAGGTCGTCTCGCAGTGGGAGCAGGCGCACGGTATCCGGATGACCAATCGCGCCTTGGCTTTTCGCGTGACCCAGGCCGGGCATCCCGTCTCGGCGACCTATCTGTCCCAGCTGCGGTCGGGCAATCGCGACAATCCGTCCCGAGCTTTGGTCGAAGCCGTGGCCAGGGTGCTGGCGGTGGAATTGACCCGTTTCAACGACGGTGGGCCCGGTGATCCGGTGCCCGGTGACGACCTGGTGTCGGCGGCGGTGGACGATCCGGCGCTCCGGCGTCTGCTGAGCACAGCGGCCGGACTGTCCGCCTCCTCGATCGAATTGCTGTCGGATCTGGCCGCCAAGCTGCGGCTCGCGGAGGGGTTGGCGCCGGGCACGACGGCCCAGCTGTGACCGTGCCTACCGTCCGGTCGTGGCGGCGGAAGTTTCGTACGTGGGCAGTTCGTAGTCGTCGGTCTTGCCGAAGAACAGCTTCATCATGACCGGCCGCATCGGCCTCGACATCATGATCCGGTTGGCGGTTCGCCGCATGGATGTGCCGAATGCGCTGGGGGACAGCATCATATCGATTCCGCCGCCGGGGAGTTCCTTGGCCTTGTCGAGAAACGGGGTGACCTTCTCCTCGTAGCGGCGCAGCGCCGCCGGGACATCGGCCGGATCGGCCGCCAGCTCACCCGCGAGGATGTATGCGCCGACGAGCGCCATCGCCGTGCCCATCCCGGTCATCGGTGAGCCGCAGTAGCCGGCGTCGCCGACCAACGTCACGCGCCCGGCCGCCAGGGTGGGCATATCGATGCGCGCGAGTTCGTCGAAGTAGAAGTCGTCGGCCTCGGTCATGGCCGCCAGAATGGTCGGCGCGTGCCAGTGCGGCTGCGAACCGACCTTCTCGCAGATCAGCCGTTGCTGTGCGGCGGTATCGCGGCGCAGCGCCGGATCGGGGTCGCCGAGCAGAGTGAGAATCGCCTTGGCGGTCGCGGGATCGCGGTCGGGCCGCAAGCCGACCGCGGCGGAAGGAACCAGCTGCATGGCGAACCAGCCGGGCGTGATCCCCGCCGGGGTCGGCATCGTGAAGAACGAGGCGTAGCCGCCGAGGAAGGTGCTGAACTGCTCCTCCGGACCGAAGGCCAGCCGGCGGGTCGCCGAATGCACGCCGTCGGCGCCGACGACGAGGTCGAAGTGGCCGCTGCGTCCCGAGGCGAACTCGACCGTCACGCCGGTGTCGTCCTGGGTCAGCGATTCGATCCACTCGCCGTAGCGGTAATCCAGCTCACCGCCGGCCGCGGCGACGGCGTCGAGCAGTACCTGATTGAGGTCACCGCGGGTGATCTCGATGTCGGCCACCGGGCCCTTGCCCTCGAAATATTCCATCGCCATGTTCGCGTAGGTGCGGCCCTTGTGGTCGATGTAGGAAATGCCGAGTTCTTCGAGCTGGTATTCGGCGATGCCCGGCATCAGGCCCATGCGCTCGGCCACCTCGCGACTGGGTCCGCGCAGATCGACAGCCTGTCCGCCCGGCCGGGGAGCGGTGGCGCGCTCGATGACGGTGACCGCGATACCGGCTCGAAGCAATTGCAGCGCAACGGCATTGCCGGCGATGCCGCCGCCGGAGACGAGGATGTGCAGGGGGCGGGAGATGGTGTTCATGGGGGTGATTCCTATCGGTTGGTCCGAACGTCTTAGACAAATGTGCCATATGGTTGGCACGCTTGTCTAGTACAAATGTCTAAGACGTTGTAACCTGGGCTTATGGGTAATCGAGAGGATCTGTTGGCAGGGGCGAGGAAGGCGATTCTGGAGCGAGGTCTCGCCAAGGTGACCGCGCGCGACATCGCCGGCGCGGCCGGGGTCAGCCTGGCGGCCATCGGCTACCACTTCGGTACCAAGGATCGGTTGGTCGCCGAGGCCATCGCCGAGGCGACCGGTGACGAGATCGGCCGCGGTATGGAGGCGGCCATCCGGGACGCGGGGGAGGGGCGGACCCTGGCGCAGTCGCTGGAGGCCACGTGGAACGGCATGCTGGACGTCATCCAGAACCATCCGGACGAGCTGATTCTCAGCTTCGAGAACGGGGTGCGAGTGGCCCGGTCGCCGGAATCCCAGGAGTACTTCTCGGGTGCGACCGAGGAGGTCTATGCCGCACTCGTCGAGCCCCTGCGCGAAGTTCATCCGGAGCTGTCGGCCGGCGATGCCCGCGCCGTCGCCAAGCTCTATTTCGCGCTGTTCCAAGGTATGGCGCTGCAGTGGCTGATCGCGCCCGCGGGTGATCAGCTGACCGGCGACGACGTCGTCCGTGCGGTGCGAGCGATGAGCCGGGGATAGCTCGCGCGGGTGCGCTATTCGGCGACTGCGTGGTGAGAGCGGTACCGTCGCCGCCTACCGAGCCGGACGAAGCCGATCCACGACACCGCCACCAGCACGACGACCAGTATGCGTACGAGATCCAGAGCGCTGCGGGGGTAGAGCACCCCGGTGATGTAGTAGTCGATGAAGCCGGTCGACGGTAGGCCGGCTTCGCCGCCGCGTTCCCGGGCCCACGTCTCCAGGTAGGTCAGGGGGCAGTCGACCCCGATGAGTACCGTGCTGAAACCCCAGGCCACCGCGGCGATATGGGTCCAGATCGTCCAGCGCCACCGCCACGCGACGAATCCGCCCACGACGAGGTAGGCGATGAACAGAAAATGCACACCCGCGGTGGCATCTGCCAGCAGCCGGTACATCACGTAATCCAGATTAGGGCGCTTGTCGCCGGCGTGCGCGGGGATTCGGGCGTCGGCGCCTGCCGGGTGAACGACCGTGTCTCCCACGGCCTTCCGGCCGCGGTCGGCGACTCGGAGCGTTAAAGGATATCGGTACGCATATATGCGCATTAAACGATTGATCGCCCGGCATGGCTCTCGGCCGACACATGGGGGAGCGGTCCATCTCGGACAAGGCCAACGACATGGGAAACGCGCCGTGGCCTTCCGTGGGGGAGTCCGGGCCGGCCGGCCGGCTGGAAGGGGGAAGCGCCTGCAGTGCTTTCACCACGAGGTGATTCGAGTCGTGTCGGAGCTGCAGGAATGTCCTCAGGCGCCTGGAAGCAGCATTCAATATTGATACGTCGATATGCGCATCTAAACATGTGTAGCCCGACGCGTACCACTCGGACACACCACAAACTCACCCCTACAGAACAGCCACGACGGGGCCGGGTGGTCACCAGTTGGACGGCTCGTAGTCCTTGAGGAAGCAGCCGAAGAGGTCGTCGCCGTCTTCCCCGCGCACGATCGGGTCGTAGACGCGGGCGGCGCCGTCCACGAGGTCGAGGGGAGCGTGGAAGCCCTCCTCGGCGAGGCGGAGCTTGGTGTAGTGCGGGCGCTCGTCGGTGATCCAGCCGGTGTCGACGGCGGTCATGAGGATGCGGTCGGTTTCGAACATCTCGCGGGCGCTGGTGCGGGTGAGCATGTTGAGCGCGGCCTTGGCCATATTGGTGTGCGGGTGGCCGGGGCCCTTGTAGCCGCGGCTGAACACACCTTCCATGGCCGAGACGTTGACGATGTACTTGCGGCGGGCCGGTGATGCGGCGAGGGCGGGCCGCAGCCGGGAGATAAGCAGGAACGGTGCGGTCGAGTTGCACAGCTGCACTTCGAGCAGTTCGGTGGCGTCGACCTCGGCGACGGTCTGCACCCAGCTGTTGGTGTGGGCCAGATCGGGTACCAAGCCACCGGCGTCGATCGCCACACCGCGCGAAATGCGTTCGGGCGTGGCCGATCCCGCGACCAGTGCGAGATCGGTGACCTCGGCGGCGGACAGGGTGGTCGGTGTCGGCACGGAGTGCAGAGACGCGGTGAGTGCGTTCGGATGGGCCTGGGTGGTGTGGCCGAAGGTGATGGTGTCGGGCAGTTCGCCGGCGGGGAGCGGGGCGGATTCGGCCTCGACCAGTGCGGCGTAGGCGCCGGCCGAGCGCCGGACGGTCTGGGCGGCGTTGTTGATGATGATGTCCAGCGGCCCCTGCGCGGCGACATCGTCGGCCAAGGCGACGACCTGGGCCGGATCGCGCAGATCGATGCCGACGATCCGCAGCCGGTGCAGCCATTCGGCGCTGTCGGGCTGGGCGGTGAAGCGGCGGATCGCGTCGTTGGGGAAGCGGGTGGTGACCGTGGTGTGGGCGCCGTCGCGCAGCAGTCGCAGGGCGATGTACATGCCGATCTTGGCGCGGCCGCCGGTGAGCAGCGCGCGGCGGCCGGACAGGTCGGTGCGGGCATCGCGTTTGGCATGGTTGCGGGCGGCGCAGTCCGGGCAGAGCTGGTGGTAGAACCGGTCGACGCGGGTGTAGCGCTGTTTGCAGATGTAGCAGGGCCGCGGGCGCAGCAGGGTGCCGGCGGCGTCGCCGTCGACGGACGTGGAGAGCGGGATGCCGGCGGTCTCGTCGTCGATGCGGTTCGGGGAGCCGGTCGCGGTGGCGGCGACCACCGCCCGGTCGGCGGCGGCGACGGCGTCGCGGGCCTGAGTGCGGCGGCGCCGCTTCAGTCTCTTGAACATGTGCCCGACCGCACGCTGCACCGCGATGGAATCGGGGTTGTCGTCGTCGAGCAGTGCGGCCTGGTCGAGGACGCGCAGGCAGATCGCGAGGTCCTCGGGATCGATGGTGTCCGGCAGGGGAGTGGTGGGCGCGTTCGTCGTGGTGTGCTCAGCCATCGTGCTGCCGGATGATCCTTCGTGTGCGGGAATGTGCGACGCCTATTGTCGCATCGCGGCTGTTGGAGGCTGCCGGGGCTCCTCAGCGCGGGGTGTAGTGGATGGGCCGGTGGTCGGTGTGCTGATCGTCGATGAAGTTGGCGATGGCTTCGACGACCAGCAGGGGTTCGGTCAGCGGCAGCCAGGGATCGGCGGGCAGCTCGCGCAGCCAGAGGCGGTCGACGTCGCGGCGGATATGGGCACGCAGGCTGGGCAGGGCGGCGGTGTCGGCGCGGTCGAGGATGAGTTGGACCGGCACGGCGGTATGTTGCGGGCGCGGATGGCGCAGGTGGTGGGCGAGGTTGGCGGCGACGATGCGGGCGCCGGCCAGCAGGTCGGCGGGCCAGGTGGTGGCCTGCGGGAGGACCCGGGCGCGCAGGCGGGGCCAGTGCAGGAGGCGGCGGCCGAGAACCAGCCAGCTCAGGCGCGGGAGCCGCCACCAAGGACTGCGGGGGCAGCGGAGATCGCGCAGCGCGAGGGCGAGGTGGTCGAGGTGGGGCGCCGACAGCGCGGTGGCGGAGGCGATGCGGGTGTTGGCGCGCGGGTCGCCGAGGGCGTACCAGAGTTGGATCGCGCCCCAGCCGTGGCCGGCGAGGTGGACCGGTGTGCGGGGGCTGACGGCGTCGAGGACGGCGAAGAGGTCGTCGGCGAGGTGGGGCAGGCGGTAGCGGTGGGTGCGGGTGGGTGCGCTGGAGCGGCCGTGGCCGCGGACGTCGTAGGTGACTACGTGGAAGCTGTCGGCGAGTCCGGTGGCGACGCGGTTCCAGATGCGATGGGTGTCGGTGATGCCGGGGATGAGCACGATGGTGTCGGCCTGGGGGTGGCCGTATTCGTAGACGGCGAGGTCGCCGCCGGGGGCGGTGACGGCATGTGGGGTCCAGTTGCGCGAAGACTGGCGTTAGCGAGCGCTGGACCATTTTTGCGGAAACTGGCGCTAACGAGTTACCGCATATAGCCGCATACTATGTGCGGTAACCTCGGAGTCGTCCTGTCGCGATGCACCGTCGGCACGGAGGTGACTCGGGAAACTATGTGCGATAGAGCTGGAGGCCGGTATGGGTGAGGTTCGTAAGTTCCCCTGCCGCGCCGGCGGGGTGCGGCTGGCGGACGCGCGGCGCATCTACCTCGAGACGATCACGGCGGCGAACACGAGGGCGACCTACGCCGCGGCTCTGGATCGGCTCGTCGCCGATTTCGGGGCTGACACCGATGTGGCGTTGCTGGGTGATCAACCCGATCGGGTGGGTGGCTGGTTCACCTTCGTGTGGGGCGGCAAGGCCCCTAAGACGTTCAACATCCGGTTGACCGCGCTCGCGGCGGCGTGTGGGTATTGGCGAGAGCAGCAGTGGCTGGCCGGTGATCCGCTGGTGCGGTTGCGGGCCCGGCCCGCACCGCCGGACACCAGCAGGGCGTTGAGCCGGGATCGGGTCACCGAGATCCTGGGATCGGATGCGCCGCTGCGGCAACGGGTGTTGTGGCACATGCTCTACGAGTCCTCTGCGCGCGCGGAGGAGGTGCTGATGCTGGATGTGCCCGATCTCGACACCGCGAACCGGTGCGCGGTGGTGACCCGCAAGGGCGGGGCGCGGGAGGTCATCGCGTGGCAGACCGGCACCGCGCGGTTGCTGCCGCGGATGCTGGGCGGTCGCAAGTCTGGGCCGCTGTTCCTGACCGACCGCAAGGCCCGCCCGTCGGTGGCGACCAACGATGTCGACTCGGTGACGGGACGGGCGCGGCTGTCGTATCGGCGTGCGGCCGAGTTGTTCGAGACGCACACCGCCGGTTACGACGACGGCCCCTACACGCTGCATCAGCTCCGGCATTCCCGGCTGACGCACGCCGCGGAGCAGGGCGCGTCGACGCCGGTGCTGATGAAGTTGTCCGGGCATACCTCGGTGCGCAGCCTCGCGAAATACGCGAGGGTGTCCGACGAAGGGCTGCGCCGATATCAGGCCGACAGCGATCCGGCCGGCCGCCGCCGCTCGGGCCGGTGAGTCCTCCGGGTCGGGGCAAGCCCGCGTGGCGGTTACGGTGCGGTCATGCGTTGCAGGTGGCGGCGTGTTTTCCTAGGCGGCGCCGAGGCTGCTCGAGGTTGTTGACCGGACTACCGTTTGCGGAATGATGCAATCAAGAAATTCTGAATGATCGGGGACTTCCGGCCCTATTGACCGTGCCGATATCTCGGGCACGGTCGATGTCTCTGTGTGTCTGGTGAATCGGAGGGTGTGTGAATGTTGCGGACGTCGCAGGCATGGTCGGCGCCGTCGTTTCCCGAGGTGGTCGTGTTCGCGCATGGCCGGGTGCCGGTGCTCGAGGGGGAACGGTTCGTCGGCGCGGTCGGCCGGTTGCTGGAGCGGCTGCACGTCACCGGTGGTGCCCGGTTGCGGATCACCGGCCCCGAAGATGAGAACGGTCCCCTGCTGGTTCAGGTGAACCTGCACGTCGGGGACACATCGGTGCGGATCCAGACACCGACGCACGGGCGTGGTGACGCGCTGCCGGTGGTGCTGCGGCTGGAACATCAGATCACCGCGTTGCGGGAGCCGTGGGCACCGCGGCCGTGGCCGGATCCGACACGGCCGGCCCTGGATGCGGCAGGCCCTGGGGAGCTGACTCGCCGCAAACCGGTCGAGCTGGTGACCGTCGGGCCGCACGAGGCTGCTGCGGTCATGGACGCGCGGGACTACGACGTGCACCTGTTCACCGATGCCGACACCGGTGAGGACGCGGTCGTGCACCGGGCCGGGCCCTCGGGGCTGCGGCTGGCCCGCCAGCGCAGTATGCACCCGCCCTCCTGGGCCGCGGACCGGCCGGGACCGTTCACGCTCACTCCCCGCCCCGCACCCGTGCTCACCGAATCCGACGCGGTATCCCGAGTGTGCGGGCACGGGCTGCCGTTCCTGTTCTACACCGACCCGGACACCGGGCGCGGGCAGCTGCTGTACCGCCGCTACGACACCGGTCTGTCCCTCCTCACACCCGCCGGCACCCGGCAATAGTCGCACCTATCCCGTCACATCCGGAATTCCTCGAAGAGAAAGGCAGACAACGACCGTGGCGCGTGATCTGACGCAGCTGGAGATCCTCACCGAACTCGAACCCGCCGCCGAGACCTGCTTGAACCGGCACCTGGCGATGGCCAAGGAGTGGCATCCCCACGACTACGTGCCCTGGGACTCCGGCCGCAACTTCGCCCTCCTCGGCGGCACCGACTGGGAACCGGAACAGTCCCGGCTGTCGGAGGTGGCCAGGGCCGCGCTGATCACGAACCTGCTCACCGAGGACAACCTGCCCTCCTATCACCGCACCATCGCCGAGAACTTCTCCCTCGACGGCGCGTGGGGATCGTGGGTGGGTCGCTGGACCGCCGAGGAAGCCCGCCACTCCACCGTCCTGCGCGACTACCTCGTCGTGACCCGCGGGGTCGACCCGGTCGCGCTGGAAAACGACCGCATGACCCACATGAGCACCGGTTTCGCGCCACCGGTCGACCAGCTCACCGCCCGCGGGCAGGCCGGGTTCCTGTACTCGGTCGCCTACGTGTCCTTCCAGGAACTCGCGACCCGCATCAGTCACCGCAACACCGCTACCGTCTGTGACGATCCGGTCGCCGAGGCCATGTTGCAGCGTGTCGCGCTCGATGAGAACCTGCACATGATCTTCTACCGGACGATGTGCGGCGCCGCCCTCGATGTGGTCCCGGATCAGGCGATCGAGGCGATCGATCTGATCGTGGAGAACTTCCGCATGCCCGGCACCGGTATGCCCAACTTCCGCCGCAACGGGGTCCTGATGGCCAAACACGGCATCTACGACCTGCGCCAGCACCTCGAGGAAGTCCTGCAGCCCGTCATCCGGCACTGGAACCTCTTCGACCGTACCGACTTCGGACCCCGCGGCGAACAAGCCCGCGAGCGGCTCGCCGCCTACCTGGACACCCTGGAACACACCCAGATCCCCCGGTTCGAAGAACAGCGCGACCGCGCCCTGGCCCGCGAAGCCGCCCGCGCCTGACCGGGCGACCCCCGAGGGTCAGCCGGGCCCATCCAGATCCCCGCGGGCCCGGGACGCGGCCAGGTGGATTCGCACGGCGTCGATGCGCGCGATGGCGCGTGTCAACGCGGCTTGCGCATGAATCAGGCGGGTCCGGGCCGCCCGCGACTGCGCCTGAGCCGACGCCACCAGCGTCTTCGCGCGCCGCGACGCCGCTCGGGCTCGGCTCAAACCGTCACGGGCCCGGTCGAGTTCAGGTCTGCACGGCACCGATCCGGTCGTGTTCACCACTCCAGGATGCACCCGATCAACCTCGGGCACAGTGTCTTTCACTCACGCGCCGCATCGCTGGCGGACCAGACCCGGGGCAGGGGGCGTGGACACCGGTGAGTGCGCTGGGACCGGTGGTGTCCCGGTGCCTCCCGGTTGTCTTTCCGGGAGGGCGGTCGGTGTGTCACCCTCGGGGTTGTCCGGCCGGCACAGTGTGGTGGAAGGCCCGCGATGAACAACCCGACTCCCTCGATCCGCCTGTCCGCGATCCAGGTTCGCTGGTCGGCCTCCGATCGCCTGTTCGTCGCCTCCTCCTCGCAGTACCCCGCCCTGGGCTACCGGCACGAATCGTCGCTCGCCGCGGTGAACGGGCTCATCGACACCATCTGCGAGCACCTGGGCGCCCGCGCACCGGCCGGCCCCGACGACAGCTGACCCCCTCGGCGGCAAGTTCCTCGCGTCATCGGCAAGCACCGTCTCCAGACGTGTGGCAATGCTATTCGGCGGATGCGCGGCGGCGGATCCCGCATCGACTCCAGTCGCCTCCGGCACCGGCAGAATCGGGCTTCGATCAAGCCTGTGGCGGAGGGGGATTACCGATTCAATCATCGTCGTCCGGGGCGTCTGGATCCCGCAGCGGCCTGTGGCTTCCGCCCAGGTCGGGCAGGTGGAAGCTGTAGTGACCTTCCATGCGCACATGTTTGCGGATGAACGGGGACAGCCGCGCGGCGTCCTCGTCACGCACCGGGTAGCCCTGGGCGCGCAGCTCATCGAGGGCCCGGCTCAGGTACACCGAGTTCCACAGCACGGTGATATTCAGAACGAGCCCGAGCGCGTCCAGTTGGTCTTCCATGCCGTCGAGGTAGGCGCGGTGCAGTTCGCCCTTGCGGCCGTGGAACACGGTCCGGCCCAGATCGTGGCGGCCTTCCTGAAGGTTGGCTTGGGCCTTGGCTTCCCGCCGATAGGGTTCGTCGTCGGCGAGCCGCAAGATATGCAGGGTTTTGAAAATCCGGCCGTAGTGAGCGATGGCCTGGCCCAGCGCGGTGGGGTTGCCGTCGCGGGAGATCATGCGGGTGACCTCGTGCGCGGAGACCTCACCACGGTTCATCGACACCGCCACCCGGCACATGTCCTCCCAGTAGGAGCAGATTTTCTCCACATCGATCCGGCCCCGCGCGGCCTTGTCCAGGGGTCCGTAATCGGCGGCCGGGTCGATGCGCCACAGCCGCCGGTCGGGCAGGCTTTTCAGCTGCGGCCGGTACTTGCGGCCCAGGAGGTGCAGGAGCCCGAACACGATGTCCGAATACGACCCGTTGTCGGAAATGATGTCGTCGGGCACCTTGCTGCCCTCGGGTTGCCGCAGGATCACGTCGATAGCGTTCAGCGAGTCGCGCGGGGTGCCTGACACTACCATCGCGTTCAGCCCGGCCGCTTGGTCCGAAAGCATATTGAGCCAGGTAGCGCCGCGTTTCGGTCCGAAATATTTTCGGTTGGGTCTGGCGTGGATCGACCGGACCGGGACGACGAACCGCATCCCGTCCACCGAGGCGACAGCCCCGCCGCCCCACAGCTGGGTCAGCGGGACATCGGCTTGGGCGTTGACCAGCACGGTGTTCGCCGCGGACAGGGTGTCGGACCGGATGTAGTGCTGGTCGACGTGGCGTAGCCGGTCGCGGGTCAGCGCGTCGGCGCCGGGCGTGGTCACCGGTGTGAGCCCGACGTTCATGGCCTGGCTGCACAGCACGGCCGCCACCGACATTCCCAGATCGGCGACGCGGGCGCTGGTGCCGGCCACATGGGTGAACGACTCGGCGAACCCCGGATGCCAGTTCATCACTTCGAGGACCATTTCCGGCAGGTCCACCCGCGGCATCATCGCCGCGGTGCGGCGGCGCAGATCGACCAGACTCGGCGGGTCCGGCGTCGCCGACAGCGCCGCCACGTGCAGTTTTCCGTCCTCGTCCACCGACGCGGCGGTGTCCTCGCCCAGGTGCGCGGCCAGCTCCCGGTAGGCGCCGTCGAGACTCTGGGCCAACTCACCCAGCAACGGGCGCGGATTGCCCGGCAGGCCGAGTGCGTTCATGCCCCGGTCGCGGGCCTCCTCCCACGCCATCCCCGACAGCAGGTGCGCGCGGGGGTCACGCCATTTGGAGGAGTGCTCGGCGAAGATGTTGCGGTGCTTGAGATGCCGGTGAAACTGCTCCAGCAGGCACAGGGTGTAGGCCGCCCGGTCGACGGTCGCCTCCGGCCGCTCCGGTGGATACACCAGGCGCTGCCAGCCGCCGCCGATCAGGTCGTGATCCACGCGGCGGGCATCGAGCCAACGCGCCGGTAACCCGCCACGGCCACGGTGTTGCGGGGTGATCATGTCCGCCAGCGCGGCAACGGCTTTGAGCACTGGCGCGGCGTCGGCGGTGGCGCCGAAGTCGATGTTGCGCATCATCGCGGGCAGGAACCCCCGCACGGTGGCGTACCGGCCTGCCAGCTCCTCGAGTTTTTGTGAGTCGCCCTCCGGATCGGCTTGGGGCACCAGCTCATCGATCGCGGCCAGCGCCGCGCGGAGTTCGGATTTGGAGACGGTGTTCTCGATCAGATCCCACACCAGTTCCAGCGATAGCTCCGGGGTGGTCTCGCTCATCTCCAGCAGCACCCGCACCGCTTGGGCGAGTTTTCCGGCGTTGCGGCTCACGCGCGGGTAGCGCTTGAGTTTCTCGTCCTTGGACTGGCGTTCGGCCTTGGCCATCAAGTTGGTGACCATCAGCAGGTCGAACAACTCGAGCACGTCATCGATCGCCTTGGCGCGCAAGGTGAACACCGTCGCGGTCAGCAGCGCCAGCAGCCGCTCCCGCTGCGATTTCATCCGCCGCAGATGCGCGGTCTTGCCGGTCAACCCGTGCGTGGCCAGGGCGATCACCCGCCGCGCCGGGGTCGCTGTGATGTCCACCGACGCCGGGATCACCGCGTTCACGTCCCGCACCCTGGCCAGAGCGTTGCGCATGCCCGTCGGCGTGGGGGCGAACGCGCCCTTGCGCAGCCGCTCCAGCTCGATAAATCGGCGGCGGCTCTCCTCCCTGGTGTCCAGCAAACCCAGCAGCTGCCCGGCCTCCCCGCCGGCCAGCTGGCCGGCCAGTTGCGCCCACAGTCGCCGGTCGGCGTCCTGTTTGCCGTCGGTGACCAGCCGCTCCAGGGTTGTGATGCCCGGCAACAGGGCATTGCGTTCCCGCAGCCAGCCCACCGCGCCCGCGACAAGCGCCTTCGGGCCGTCGCCGGTCATCCACGCCTGATCAGCGATCCACGCCAGCAGCTCGGCCTCGACCTGCGGATACGAGACCAGCCCCTCGCGGCGCTGGATCTCCCACGCATGCTCGAACCGGGTCTTCTCCCGGTCGGTGTAGGACTTCACACACGACGGATCCGCGATCTCCAACTGCTCAGCCAGATAGTCGATCAGCTCACCCGGAACATCGAGCGGATCTGGCAGAAACATCCCCAAGTAGCGGACCGTGACCAGCTGTAATGCAAAACCCATGCGGTTCGAATCGCGCCGCCGGGCCTGGATCAACTTGCGATCCTCGTCATCGAGATGGAAGAACCGCTCCAGATCGACCCTCGACAGCACACCGAACCGGCCGTACCCGGCCCCGCCCTCATCACCCACGAACCGACATGCAACCACCACACGCCCGCCCGCGCCTGCCGATCGTGCGGATCAACCTCCACAGCAAGGCGTTCCGGCTACCAACCCCTCGCTAACGCCAGTTCTCGGTCAACTGGACCCCACATGCCGTGACGGTGCGGTGGCGGGAGGGGGTGCGGGCTGGGTTCATCGGTCTACCTCGTGAGCGCGGGGTCGGAGCCGCTCGTACTGCCGGTACGGTCAACGGTAGCGACAGTACGCGATCGGCTGTCGGTCCGCGGACCTCGGTGGGGTATCTCCTTATTCAGCCCCCGTTTCGGCTGGTGCACGGGGCGGTCATCGATTTCGTACCGGCGGTACGTGTAACGTGGGTGCGACTGTTCGCTCGGCTGGGGAGGTACCCATGGTGTCTCGGGTCGGCCGGCGAGCTGCCGCGCCTCGGGTCACGCGGGAGGAGATCGTCGATGCGGCGATCCGGGTGATCGACCGGGACGGCCCGCAGCCGAGTATGGACGACATCGCGCGTGCGGCGGGGATGACGAAGCCGCGGTTGTATCGGCAGTTCGCGGACAAGGCGGATCTGTACACCGAGATCGCCGATCGGATGTCGCGCGACGCGTTCGCGGCCGCCGGGCAGGATATGACGTTGCTGCTGCAGCCGCCGCGGCCCGCGCTGCGGCGGGTGTTCACCGCGTATGCGGCCGGAATTCTTCAGCATCCCAATGTCTTTCGGTTTCTGATGCAGGCGCCCGTGGTGCAGACGGCGCAGGCGAGCAGGTCGGGGGGAGGGGCGGTGGGGGCGGTGCTGCAGTTCGATCTGGGGCGCGATGCGGCGCGGCGGTTCGCGAAGCTCGCGCAATCGATCGCGGAGGCGGTGCCGATCGAGACGGCGGGCCTGGACTATCTGGCGCGGGCGGTCGTCGGCGTGGTGGTGGCGACGACGGATCTGTGGCTCGAGGGGGCGGAGTCGCCGCGGCGGAGCAGTGCGGATTTCGTCGCGGAGCTGACCGAGTTGGTCTGGTCACTGATCGACGGGTTTCTGCGGCGGCAGCGGATCGTGGCGGATCCGGAGGTTCCGATTTTCAGCACGCTGGCGGAGGCGAATATCGCGCGGGAGGCGCACTGAACCCGCGTTGTTGACATGCCGCCAATAGTGCGCCAGGCTGGTGCGCGGGGCCGGTGCGGTCCGGTTCCGGGTACGAGACGAAGGAAGTAACGATGGCGCGCGCCGCGTGGAGCGACGATGAGGTCGAGGCCGTCCGGGATCTGGCGAAGACCTTTTTCGAGAAGGAAGTCCTGCCGAACGAGGAGAAGTTCGTCGCGCAGGGCCATCCGGACCGCGAGCTGTACAACCGGGCGGGTGAGCTGGGTCTGCTGTGTGCCGCGATTCCGTCCGAATACGGCGGTGGCGGTGGCACTTTCGCGCACGAGGCGGCGTTGATCGAGGCGCAGTCCTATGCCGGGGACGGTTCACTGGGTATGCCGGTGCATTCGTCGATCATCGCGCCCTACATCCATCATTTCGGGACCGAGGACCTCAAGCGGCGGGTGCTGCCGAAGGCGGCCGGCGGTGAGATGGTGCTGTCGATCGGTATGACCGAGCCGGGGACGGGTTCGGACCTGCAGAACATCAAGACCCGCGCGGTGCGCGAGGGTGACGAGTACGTGATCACCGGGTCGAAGATCTTCATCTCCAACGGCTGGCTGTGCGACGGCATCATCATCGCGGCCAAGACCGATCCGACGAAGGGTGCAGCGGGTGTGTCGCTGATCTTCGCCGAGGTGAGCGATGAGACGCCCGGCTTCCGGCGCGGCCGGATCCTGAACAAGATCGGCGGCAAGGCGCAGGACACCGCGGAGCTGTTCTTCGACGGCCTGCGGGTGCCGGCATCGAATCTGCTGGGTGAGGCCGAGGGGCAGGGCTTCTATCAGATGATGCAGCTGCTGGCGCAGGAGCGGCTGGTGACCGCGATCATGGCGGTGTCGATGATGGAGCGGGCGGTGGAGTTGACCGTCGAATACACCAAGGGCCGTGAGGCTTTCGGCAAGCCGCTGTTCGCGATGCAGAACACGAAGTTCGAGCTGGCCGAGTGCGCGACGATCGCGCGGGTGAGCCGGACGTTCCTGGATGATGCGATCGGGAAGCATCTGCGGGGTGAGCTGGATATTCCCACCGCTGCGATGTCGAAGTACTGGCTTACCGACCAGTTGGGTATTGTGGTGGACCGCTGTCTGCAACTGTTCGGTGGCTATGGATACATGACGGAGTACCCGATTTCCCAGCTGTACACCGGTGCGCGCGTGCTGCGCATCCTCGCCGGTTCCAACGAGGTGATGAAGGATCTCATTGCCCGCTCACTCTGAGACCACGACCCAGCCGGTGCCGGCCGATGCCGATTCGGCTCGGCGGCGCCGGCTGGAGCCGGACGAACGGCGCGCGCAGATTCTGGCCTGCGCCATCGAGATGTTCGGCGAACGTCCGTATGCGGCGGTGTCGACCGCTGAACTCGCGCAGCGCGCCGGGGTGGCGCGCGGGCTGATCAATCACTATTTCGGCAACAAGCGCGATCTGTATCTGGCGGTGGTGCGGCGGATGGTGACGTTGCCGCGCGCCGATTACATGGTGATGCCGACCGGTACGCCGCGGGAGCGGGTGGATGCGAGTGTGTCGTGGCTGCTGGACACGATCAGCGGGTTGGGCAGTACCTGGGTGAAGGTGACCGGGCACGAGGGTATCGGGGACGATCCGGAGGTGCAGCGCATCCTGGACGAGGCCGACGACGCCGCGGCGGACCGGCTGCTGGAGATGGTGGGCCTGTCCGGATCGGCGCGTGACGACGAGTTGCGGGCCCTGGTCCGCGCCTACAGCGGTATGGTGAAAACCGCTGGGCGCGAATGGATTACGCGCCGCAGCTTGAATCGTGAGCAGGTGCATCATCTGCTCGCGGATGTGTTGATGGCGTTGGTGCAGACCACGTTTCCGCGGATCGAACAGGCCCGCTGACGGCGCACCCGGCGCGGCGTGGTTCTCAGCCGGGGGTGCGGGCGCGGCTGGGTTGGACGCGCGGTGGTTCGTTGGGCATCTTCGGGTAGTTCGGTGGCCAGGGGGCGTCGAGCAGGCCGGAATCGAAGTCGCGGCGCGACATTTCGAGTAGTGGCTGGATCGATTGCGGGGTGCGGTCGGCCCAGGGGTCGCCGGATGCGGCGAGCCGCTCGGGGACTGTGGCGATGGTCAGTTCGTCGGGGACGATCGCATCGAGTGCGTCCCAGGCGATGGGGGTGGAGACCTGGGCGCCGACCTTGGGGCGCACGCACCAGGCGCCGAAGACGGTCTTGTGTGGCGCGTTCTGGTTGTAATCGATGAAGACGCGTTGTCCGCGTTCCTCTTTCCACCAGTTGGCGGTGATCAGGTCGGGGTGGCGGCGTTCGAGTTCGCGGGCCATGGCGACCGCGGCGGCGCGGACCTGGTAGCCGTCCCAGACGGGTTCGAGGACGGCGTAGATGTGCAGGCCGCGGGATCCGGAGGTTTTGACGCGGGCGTCGATGCCGAGTTCGGCGAGCAGTTCGCGGGTGAGCACGGCGACGTGGCGCAACTCGTCGAAGCCGATGCCGGGGGAGGGATCGAGGTCGATGCGCAGTTCGTCGCTGATGTCGAGGTCGCCGATCTCGCCTTCGGTGCGGGCCGGAACGCCGCCTGCGGGAACGTGATTGGGCCAGACGTGGAAGCCGAGGCAGCCGAGGTTGACCGCCCAGAGGATATGGGCGAGGTCGGCGGCGACCAGGGCGTCGCTGGCGGTGCCGTTGGGTGTGGAGACCTGCACGGTCTGCAGCCAGTCGGGGACCGATTTCGGGACGCGTTTCTGGAACCAGGATTTGCCGCCGGCGCCGTCGGGATAGCGTTCGAGCAGCACGGGCCGGTTGCCGATGGTGCGCAGCAGTGGTTCGGCGACGGCCTGGTAGTAGCGCACGAGGTCGAGTTTGGTTTCGCCGCGTTTGCTGAAATAGATCTTGTCCGGGTTGCTGATGCGGACGGTCACGCCGTCGGCGTCGATGTCGATGGCTTCGCTCACGGCTGGGCCTGCGCTTTCGCGGCGGTGAAGACGTCGGCGAGTTCGGCGGGCGCGACCTCTTCGAGTTGGGCGTAGGTGCACGATTGCGGGGTGCGGTCGTCGCGGAAGCGGACCAGGCGCCCGCCGTGGCGTAATCGCCCGGCCATGAGGTGTTCGTAGCGGACCTCGGCGACGAGTTCGGGTCGCAGTGGTTCCCAGGACAAGTCCTTGCCGCCGGTCCAGCGGCTGATGCCGCCGGGCATCTTGCCTTCGGCCTTGGCTTGTGCGGCGGCGTCGGCCCAGTTGCGCCAGGGATGGTTGTCGAGTGCGCCTTCGCGCAGCGGTGCGAGTTCGTCGACGAGTTGTTTGCGGCGGGCGGCGGTGAAGCTGCTGGCGACGCCGACGTGGTGCAGATGGCCGTCCTCGTCGTAGAGGCCCAGCAGCAGTGAGCCGACGCCCTGGCCGTCCTTGTGCCAGCGGAATCCGGCGACGACGCAGTCGGCGGTGCGTTCGTGTTTGACCTTGACCATGACGCGTTTGTCCTGCATATAGGGCAGATCGCGGGATTTGACCATCACGCCGTCGAAGCCGGCGCCCTCGAATCGGGTGAACCAGTCCTGGGCGGTGTCGGGGTCGGAGGTGACGGGTGTGAGGTGGATGCCCTCGTGCGGGGTGTCGAGGATGGATTCCAGCAGCTGCCGGCGTTCGTGGAAGGGCCTGGTGGTCAGATCCTCGTCGCCGAGGGCGAGCAGGTCGAAGGCGACGAAGCTCGCGGGTGTTTCGACGCTGAGTTTGTTCACTCGTGAGGCCGCGGGGTGCAGGCGGTTCTGCAGGACATCGAAATCGAGGCCGTTTTCGGTGACGACGACGATTTCGCCGTCGAGGACGCATCGCGGTGGTAGCGCCGTGTCCAGCAGCCGCACCACTTCCGGGAAATAGCGGGTGAGTGGCCGGTCGTTGCGGGAACCGAGTTCGATATCGGTGCCGTCACGAAAGACGATGCACCGGAAGCCGTCCCATTTGGGCTCGTAGAGGAGGGTGTCCTCGCGGGGCAGGGCGCCGGCGGATTTGGCCAGCATCGGTTTCACCGGCGGCATGACGGGCAGGTCCACGCGATCCTCCTCGGGTCGGTCTCACCCATGCCGACGGTGCGGGCGGGAGAAATTCATCGCCCGGCACCGTCGTCATGATCGTAGGCCGAGAGCCGCATCCGCGGTCGCGGGACATTCGCCCGGTCCGGTCAGTTCTCCAGCCAGCCGTGCTGGTCGGCGAATTCGGCGAGCCGGTCGCGGATGGTGATGATCTCGCCGGCGGTGAGGGCGGGACTGGCGTCGAGCAGCAATTCGGTGATCAGCCGTTTGTGTTCGGCGGCGGTGAGCTGGCCGGTGCCGCGGCCGCGATGCCGCGGCGGTGCCGGTGTGCCGCCGACCGCGGTCAGGTTGACCGCCTTGGGTCCTCGATCACCCTCGGTGACCTCGAATTCGAATACTCGCCCCTGCCGCAGTTCGTCCTCGTCCAATCCGATGTCGTTCACGTGAACGAATACGTCCGGCCCGCCGTCTTCGGGACGGATGAATCCGAACCCCCGAGAACTGTCGAAGGACACCAATTTCCCGATCGACACCTACACCTGCTCCTCATTGCCGTCCGTGTGCGGTCACTCTATCGGTGCCCCGGAGTGGTTGTCGGTGGAAAGAGCCTTTTGCAGCGAGTTGAATACCGTCAGTCCCTGCCCGACCATTCCGTTGACCAATTCGCCGACGCCGTCGGGTCCGTTGAGGACGGTCAGATTGGCGTTGGACAGGCCGAGCGCGGCCTGTTTGACGATTTCGGGCAGCTGCTCGATCAGCAACTGGTCCAACGCGATCCGGTTGTTGGATGCCGCGGCCTCGGCCTGGATGCGGGTGCGGTCGGCCTCGGCCTGGGCGAGTACGCGCACGCGCTCGGCTTCGGCTTGGGCGGGTTTGACGACCTCGGCCTGCAGTTGCTGTTCGCGCAGCTGTGCTTCCTTGCGGGCGCGTTCGGCCTGGGCGGTGAGCACTTCCTGCAGGGCGATGGCTTCGGCGAGGGGGCCGGCTTGACTGGCCTCGGCTTTGGCCTTGTCGATATCGCGCTGGTATTCGGCCTGCAGAATCGCGGTCTGGCGTTGATATTCCGCCTGTTTGCGCAGCGATTCCTGTTCGGCTTGGGCGGCGAGCTGGGCGGCGGCGGCCTGAGCGATCTGGGCGTCGCGCTGAACGGCGGCGTTGTGCGGTGCGGCGAGGGCGGCGATGTAGCCGAGTCCGCCGTCGTCGATGGACTGGATCTGGAACGAGTCGACCCACAGTCCGATATTGCTCATCTCCACCTTGGAGGCGACCAGGACCTCGTCGGCGAGTTTCTGGCGTTCGCGGATGATCTCCTCGACGGTCATGGAACCGACGATGGAGCGCAGATGGCCGGAGAAGATGCGCCCGGTCAGCACCGACATCTCGCGTTCCTGTTCGGACAGGAATCGTTGTGCGGCGTTGACCACGGACTGGGTGTCGTTGGCGACCTTGAAGGCGATGACCGCGCGCACGTCGAGCTGGATGGCCTGACGGGTGACGCAGCGTTCCTGGATCTCGGATTCGAACATCGCCAGCGATAGGTAGCTGACCTTGCGGAAGAACGGCATCACCCAGGCGCCGTGGCCGGTGATGACGCGGAAGGGGGCGTTGTCCTTGGCGCGGCCGCCGCTGATCAGCATGGCCTCGTCGGGATCGGGCACGTGATAGCCCAGCACTGGTGTCTCCCTTGTTATTTCGTTGTATCCCCACCCGGTCCGACATCCAGCGGGATCCACTCGACGACATCGACGATCCGGCCGGGATGCACCTCGACCACGAGTACGGTGGTGCCGGCATCCAAGGGTTCGGTGGATCGCGCGATGTACAGTTCGGTGCCCCCTCTGATCGCGACCAGGACCTCCCCGAGCATGCCTGCGCCCCGGATCGGCGATGTGAGCCTACCGGTCGAACCGAGTACCGGGTCTTCTATCGCGGGGAACTCCTTGCCGGACAACGAATGAACGGATGGAGACCAATGTAGTGCGCGCGCCGGGACCGCGCCGCGGGCGGCAAGATAACGGTGGGAACGGGCGAATCGGGCGCGAAAAGTCGGAGGTTTCGATATGGCCTCCCCTGGGAACGGGGGCTGGTCAAGCGATCGGTCACCTGGCAGGCTGAAGCGGTGACCTCTCCTCCGGATATTCCTGCGGCGACGTCGGATCCCGCTTCCGACACACTCGATGCCGCGGTGTTCAAGGTAGCCGGTGTGGTCGTGCTCGGCGCGATCATGTCGATCCTGGACGTGACCGTCGTAACCGTCGCACTGCCGACGTTCCAGCACGAATTCGACACCAGCTACGCCATCGCGGCCTGGACGATGACCGGCTACACCCTGGCCCTGGCCAGCGTGATCCCGCTGACGGGCTGGGCTGCCGACCGATTCGGCACCAAACGTCTCTACATCCTGGCGCTGACGTTCTTCATTCTCGGCTCGGTGCTGTGTTCCACGGCCTGGAACATCGAGTCGCTCATCGCCTTCCGCGTGGTGCAGGGCCTCGGCGGCGGCATGCTGATGCCACTGGGTATGACGATCATGACCCACGCGGCCGGACCGCAGCGGATCGGCCGCGTGATGGCGGTCCTCGGTGTGCCGATGCTGCTGGGGCCGATTCTCGGGCCGATTCTCGGTGGCTGGCTGATCGGCAGTTTCAGCTGGCACTGGATCTTCCTGATCAACCTGCCCGTGGGTGTGGTGGCGTTGATCCTGGCGGTCGTGGTGCTGCCGTCGGACCGGCCCGAACCCTCGGAATCGTTCGACTTCCTCGGGATGCTGCTCGCGTCACCGGGGTTGGCGCTGTTCCTGTTCGGTGTGTCCTCGATTCCCGAACAGCACACGGTGGCCTCGGCGCGGGTGCTGGTGCCGGCCGCGATCGGCCTGGTGCTGATGGTCGGTTTCGTCTTCCACGCGCTGCGCACCGAACATCCGCTGATCGATCTGCATCTGTTCCGCAATCGCCAGCTGACCTTCGCCGTACTGACCGCGGTGTTCTTCGCGGTGGCGTTCTTCGGCTCCGGCCTGCTGCTGCCCAGCTATCTGCAGCAGGTGCAGGGTAAGTCGACACTGGTGACCGGATTGCTCATCGCACCACAGGGTCTGGGCGCGATGGTCACGATGCCTATCGGCGGCAAGCTGGTCGACAAGATCGGCCCCGGCAAGGTGGTGATGAGCGGTCTGACCGTCATCGCGGTGAGCATGCTGTTCTTCACCCAGCTCTCGGCCGACACCTCGCTGCCGCTGATGTGTGTGGCGTTGTTCGTGATGGGGCTGGGCATGGGCTGCACGATGATGCCGACCATGACCGCCGCGATCCAGACGCTGACCCACGCACAGGTGGCCCGGGGTTCGACGCTGATGAACATCGTCAACCAGGCGGCCGGTTCGATCGGCACGGCGACCATGTCGGTGCTGCTGACCAACATGCTGGAGAACAAACCGCTGGCGCAGGCGGCGATCGGATCGCAGTTCGATCCGACCATCGCGCAGAAGGTGCCGCCCGAGCAACTCGACACCGGCTTCGACCAAGCGGCGACCGCCTACGCACACACCTACATCGTCGCCCTGGTGCTGGTTCTGGTGACGCTGATCCCGGCGGCGTTCCTGCCGCGCTCCAAACCGAAACTGCCCCAGGAAGATGCCGACGCACCGGTGCTGATGGGGCACTGACCGGCGAGGGCCGCCGAGCCCTCGTTCGCCCACCGCGTTGGTGCACCGGATGCACGAACGCACCGCATGCCGTCCGGGCGTGACCTTCGGGTCCGCCCGGGCGGCATGCGTCGTTTCCGCGCTGTAGCCCGAGGCGTCTCGACACTGGTCGCTGCTGAATTGCTGCCAACGTTCCGGTGACAGTTGGATCACTTTGGATGAACCCGTGGCGTTTCGAGTTGTACGTTTGAATTCCCAGTTCAAATGCACTGACGAGCGGGTGAACGAAAGGGGCGGTCATGCCGTTGCGCAAGAGTTTGCTGGGATCGCGAACCGAATCGGTGAGTACGAAAACCGCCACGCCCGTTCGCGCCTCACTGACCCCGGAAGCGTTGACCACCGGCGGCCTGCTGCTCACCGGCGCCGGACTCGCCCTGATCGGTCCGTTGCTCGCGGCGATGCTGATCCGCGCGAGCGGGGCGGGCCGCACCGACGCGGCGGCGACGACACCGCTGGTCCTGGCGATGCTCGCCGTGATCATCGCTGTGGCGGGCGGATTCGCCCTGTTCGTCTCGGCGTGGCGGCGGGCCCACACTCCGGCCCCGGGGCGGGTGCGCAGCGTCGCCGCGGTGCGGACGAAATCCCTGCGTTCCGAATTCGACAGTGGCGGTGGGCTATGAGTATCGCCGATATCGAACGGGCCCGGCCCGATCGGCTGCGGTGCCGGCAACTGCGGATGCGGGCCGTGGTCGTGAACGAGTCCGGTTGCCGGGACGCGACCGAGGTGCTGCTGGAACGGGCGTATCGCCGCTGGTCGGGTCGCCCGGACTGCGATCATTTCCCGCCTGTGCAGCGCTGGCGCGCCGTCGAGCCGGGGTATCTGGACGGCGCCGAGTTGCTGCCCGGCTCGCTGATCTGCGCCGCGGCGGCGGGCCATCGTCCGCGTATTCGTGATTTGTCGCTGGGAGTGCAGGCCGCACTCGTACTGCATTCGGGATGTCCGGCGCTGGTCGAGGAGACGGCTCTGCCGGGCTCGGGCCGCGCGGTGCTCGCGTCGGGACCGCGGCTAGGTCTGCTCGTCTCGGTCTACGGTTTGCCCGAGGACGATATGACGCTGGCCGAAAGCGTGCTGGCCGGATACGTGGGGCTGGGCGCGCTGGAAGTGGTGGAACGGTTCTCCCGGTGGCTGCCCGACAATGCCTTGCGCCCAACGGTATCGGTCCCCGCGCGTGCCGTGGGGACCGATCCGCGTGCCGTGGCGTGACCGCGCTCAGCTCGCCTGCGCCGGTTCGGGTTGCGCAGCCGGTTGCGCCGCGCGGTGTCGCAGCAGGATCAGGCCCAGCAGGGCGGCCGCGAGACTGAAACCGGCGCTGATCCATGCTCCGTAGGACATGGCGGTGGTGAACGCCGACTTGGCCGGTTCGCCGAAGCCGAGGGCGAAGGCGTTGCCGATGTTCTCGCGCGCCGCGTCGGGGGCATCGGCGGGCATGTGCGAGGTGAACACGCCTGCCAGCACACTGCCGAGCACCGCGATGCTGACCGCCATTCCGACCTGCTGGATGGTGTCGTTCATCGCCGAGCCGACACCGGCGTGTTCGAGCGGGATCGCGCTCATGATCGCGGCATAGGCCGCGGGACCGGCCAGACCGCCGCCGATACCCATCACCAGCATGGAGGCCAGCACCCACGCGTAGCTGTCGGCGTTGGCGAGGATGACGAAAGCCCCCGCCATCACCGCCAAGCCCGCGACGATCAGGGTCTTGTTGCTCAGCGTCTTGCCGAGCGTGGCGCCCAGTCCGTTGCACACCGTCGCGGCCACGGCGTACGGCAGCAGTGCCAGCCCGGCTTTCATCGGGCCGTATCCGAGGACGAACTGCAGGTACTGGGTGAGCATCAGCATCACCGCGCCCATGCCGAACACCATCAGCAGCAGCGTCAGGCAGGTGCCGGTGAAGTCGCGATTGCGGAACACCGCCAGCGGCAGCATCGGATGCGGGGAGCGGTATTCCCAGTAGGTGAATCCGGCCGCGGCCACCACCGCGAGTGCGATGACGGGGATGTTCCATTCGCGTTCGATGATCACGTAGACGGTCGCGGTGAGCGCCGCGATCGACAGCAGCACCCCGACCAGGTCGACGGGGCGTTGCTGCCCGTAGGTTTCGGGCATCAGTACCACCGCGGCGATGATCGCGACGATCGCGACGGGGATGTTGAGCAGGAAGACCGACCCCCACCAGAAGTGCTGCAGCAGAAAGCCGCCCAGGGTGGGGCCGAGCACGATGCCGACCATGGACACCGTGGACCAGCCGGCCATCGCCTTGCGGCGTTCGTCCTCCTCGAAGGTCGTCATCAGGATCGACAGTGTCGAGGGCATGAGCAGCGATCCGCCGACGCCCATGGCGGCGCGGGCGGCGATCACCTGCCACGGTTCGTCGGCCAGGACGGCCAGCAGTGACGCCGCGCCGAATACCGCGAGTCCGGTGATGAGCATGCGCCGGCGGCCGAACCGGTCGGACAGGCTGCCGGCGGTGAGCAGGAGTCCGGCGAAGACGAGGACGTAGGCGTCGAGGATCCACTGGATGTCGGAGGGGCTCGCGCCCAGTTCCCGGATCAGTGACGGAATGGCCAGGTTGAGGACGGTGCCGTCGATCATCAGCACCAGCAGGGACAGGCAGAGCACGCCCAGGATCCACCAGCGGCGGGGATCGCGCGGGGTCGTCTCCGCGGGTTCTCGTACAGTGTTCGATTCCACTCGAGCAGCGTACGATAAACTCGAACAGTGTGCGAGGCAATTACAGTGGTGCCGTGACCAAACCGTTCAGCTCGGTGTGGACGCGGCAGGCCCGCCCGCCCAGGAGGTCGGGGCTGACCCGCGAACAGATCGTCGCGGCCACTGTGGAACTGCTCGATGCCGACGGCCTCGAGGCGCTGAGCATGCGCAAACTCGGCGCCCGCCTCAATGCCGGCGCGACCAGTCTCTACTGGTATGTGGCCAACAAGGACGAACTGCTGGAATTGGCGCTCGACGAGGTCTGGGGCCTGGTCAAGATCCCCGATCCCGACCGCACGAGCTGGCGGGAGGTGTTCACCACCTTCGCCTACAGCCTGCGCGCCACGATCCGCTCCCATCCGTGGGCGGCGAGTCTGCTCGGGCAGCTGCCCAGTGTCGGCCCCAACGCCTTCGCGCTCACCGACCGGCTGCGCCGCACCTGCCTGCGGGCCGGATTCGACGGCACCGACGTCTATCTGGCCAGCGCCCTGGTGATGAGTTTCATTCTGGGACAGGTGATTCCGGAGTTGACGTACCGCAAGGCCGTCGGCGGTGAGGTCGACCACCAATCGGTGCTCGCCTCGATGGACCAGCTGGCCGCGGACTACCCGCAACTGCGAGCCGACTACCGCGACGCGCTACCGCAGGATCCGGAAGTCGCGCGAGCGCTCGCATTCGACTTCGGGCTGGTCTGTGTCCTGGACGGGATGGCCGCGCGCCTGGGTGAGGCACCCACGGCCGATCTGGGCCGCCCCGGCCCGGCACCGGATACCGAGCAGCCGCACCCCGGCACTCAGCGGCGCACCCGATAACGCAGGTGGGTGACCCGGCTGCCCGCCAGGACGACCGGATCCTCCAGCAGCTGCGGTGCGGCGCCGAGATGATCGAACATCGGTGTGCCGCCGCCCAGCAGCACCGGCACCAGATCGATCCAGATCTCGTCGAGCAGTCCGGCCTCGAGCGCCTGGCGCGCCATCGTGCCGCCGTTGACGCCCACCGCCCGGCCGCCGGCGAGGGGGGCGGCGCGCTCGACGGCGGCCTCGATACCGTCGGTGACGAAGGTGAACGGCGCCCCGGGATGGGAGTCGATCCATTCCTGCGGAATGTGGTGGGTGACAACGACTATCGGCCGGTCGAACGGATGCACGCCGCCCCAGCCGTCGGTGAGGTCGAACAGCCGGCGCCCGACCACGAACACGCCGACCGCGTCGAGGTAGGCGCTGACATGGTCGTAGTCGACGTCGGTCAGCGAGAACCGCACCTCCGGATGGGTACTGGGGTAGGTTCGGTCGCCGGCCTCGTACCACGCGAACAGATGCTCGAATCCGGACTCGTCCGGCCCGGCGATATATCCGTCGAGGGACATGCTCGCCCCGCACACCACTGTCGCCATCTGTTCGCTCCTTCGGCTCTCGCGCCGGACCCGGCTCTCACCGAGACAGACGGCAGCCGCGCCCGGAAATCATCGGCGCCGGGGCGGGAGTCAGTCGCGATACATCGACCGGTAGGCCCCGATCACCGCGACCAGATGGTTCACCACCTGCTCGCGGTCGGCGCGCAGGGAGCCGTTGAGCCAGGCCGCGAACAGTCCGGCATTGCCCGAGGCCATGGTGACCGCCGCCATCCGCCGCCGCATCGGATCGCCGATATCGGTGAACAGGTGATCCTGGATGAGCCGGGTGAACGTCGGCATCACCGCGATGGTGGTCTGGCCCAATCCGGTGCTCGAATACGGTTCGACCAGAAACAGCCGCGATTTGCGGGGATCGGCCAGCACCTTGTCGACCAGCACCGTCGCCAGTTCGCGGTCGCGGTCGGGGTCGGCGGCCGCGGCGAAGGAGGTCATCGGTTCGCGGAAGTCGTCGGCGACCTGCCGGTAGAGCACGTCGAGCAGATCGTCGCGGCCGGTGAAGCTTTCGTAGAAGTAGCGGTCGGTCAGGCCCGCGCGCCGGCACACCGCGCGCATGGTGACCGCGCCCGCGCCGGCCTCGCCGATCAGGTCCAACGCGGCCTCCAGCAACGCGGTCCGGCGCGCCTCGCGGCGTTCGGTGAGCGTGGTACCACCCCAGATGCGGGTGTCGTTGTCGGCGGAGTCCTGACCTGTTCGCACGTTCCCGAGCCTAACGGGTGGGTTCAGCCCAGGATTTCGTCGACATAACACCAGCGCCATTTCTCGCCGGGCTCCACGCTGCGCATCACCGGATGCGTCGTGGCGTGGAAGTGCTTGGTGGCGTGATTGCCGACCGAGGAATCGCAGCAGGCGATATGCCCGCAGGTCAGGCACATGCGCAGATGCACCCACGTCAGCCCCTCGGCGACGCATTCGGAACAGTAGTCCGGGTGGTCGGGGGTGTGGGTGTGCGGGGCGGCGACGAGATGTTCGCAGCCGCCGGAGACCGGGGCCGCGAGCGGACCGGCGGCCTCGTCATCGTCGGCCTCGCTGATCCGGTCGATCGTGGACTCTTCCAGATCGATCGCGGTCATCACCTGCTCGAGGACTTCGTGATCGATACCGCCGCCGTCGCGGGCGCGCAGCACCGCCTCGCGTTCGGCGTGCAGCATCACCAGGCGCAGCCGCCGGTATTCGCCGCTCGGGGTGACGCGCACCGATTCCGCGCGCCCGAGTTGCTCCCACGCCGCGTGGGTGCGCCGCGCGACCCGGTCGCGCAGGCTCGCCACCACCTCGGGTGGGGTTTCGGGGGCGACCGCGTCGTCGAGGGCCTCGAGTCCGGCGGCGGTGGCCTGCTGCAGCAGCGCGGCCTCCTGCAGGGCGTCCTCGGCGCGGCTGGGACCGCGCAGTTGCAGCAGCCGCACCAGCGCGGGCAGCGAAATACCTTGCAGCAGTAGCGTTCCGCCGACCACGACGAGGGCGAGCAGTTTCAGTGTCGCCAGCTGCGGGGTGTCGTCGGGCAGCAGGGTGGCCGCGGCGAGGGTGACCACGCCGCGCATCCCGGCCCACGCCACCACCGCGGGACCGGTCCACGCCGGTTTGGGATTGCCGCGGGGGCGGCTTTCGACGAACCACGAGAAGTAGGTGGCGGGGAAAACCCAGATCGGGCGCACCACGATGACGGTGACCAGCACCGCGAGGGCGGTGAACACGATGGTGGCGTGGTCGAGCCCGCTGTTCCAGGCGTCGTCGACGATATGGCGCACCTGCAGGCCGATCAGCAGGAATACCGCGCTCTCCAACAGGAATTGGATCGTGCGCCAGTTGGTGCGCTCGGCGACGCGCGAGGCCGCCGACTGCCACACCGGGGCACCCTGGCCCAGGATCAGACCGCACACCACCACCGCGATCACCCCGGAGGCGTGCGCGGCCTCGGCGGGCAGATAGGCCGCGAACGGCGCCAGCAGCGACACACCCGTGTCCAGCACCGGATCGGTGATGCGGCGTCGCACCAACACCAGCACCGCGGCCGCGGCGATGCCGATCACCGCGCCGCCGGCGGCCGCGTAGACGAAGTCGCCGCCGGCCTGCCACACGCTGAAACTGCCCGCCATCGCCGCGATCGCGGTGCGCAACGCCACCAGCGCGGTGGCGTCGTTGAACAGCGATTCGCCCTCGAGCAGGGTGACGATGCGCCGCGGCATCCCGACCCGGCGGGCCACCGCGATGGCGGCCACCGCGTCCGGCGGCGCGACGATCGCGCCGAGGGCGACCGCGGCCGCGAACGGCACCGGCAGCAGTCGCCACACCACCGCCGCGACCGCGAAGGTGGTGGCCAGTACCAGCCCGACCGAGAGCAGGGTGATCGAGACCTTCTTCGGTTTGAATTCCAGCAGCGAGGTGCTGATCGAGGCCGTGTACAGCAGCGGTGGAAGCAGGCCCAGCAGCACCCACTCCGGATCGATATCGATCTGCGGGACGAACGGCAGGTAGGAGGCGACGACCCCGGCGACGGTGAGCAGCAGCGGTTCGGCCATGCCGATCCGGCGGGCCAGCGCCGCCAGCGCGACCGCCACGGCGAGCACGGCCACAACCCCGAACGCGATATGCACCCGCCCATCGTGCCAGTTACGCCTGGTCGCACGCGCATCCGGGCACCGGGGACGATCCGGGCGGGTGCGGCCGGTCGGCGCGCGGCGGCGGGGATCCGCATACTGGACACGATGAATGCGCTGCGGACCGGGATGTCGTCGGGACCGATCGTGCGCGGTCGGCCGCGGCGTACGGAATTGACGTTGTGTGCCGCGGCGGTGGTCGTGGTGGGGATCGCGGCGTGGATCATGTCCGCGGCCGCGGGGGGTGACGACGGCCGATCGCTGCAGTGGTCGTTGCTGGTGTTCGCCGCGTTGACGCTGCTGGCGCACCTGGCGGTGCGGCAGTTCGCCGGCAACGCCGACCCGGTGATCCTGCCGTGCGTGGTGTTGCTCAACGGTCTCGGGCTGGTGTTGATCGACCGGCTCGACCGGGCCGAGGCCGCGAGCGCCGCCGCCAAGGGGACGGCCGCGCCCTCTTCGGACGCCGCGCACCAATTGATCTGGACCGCAGCCGGTATCGCGTTGTTCGCGCTCGTGCTGGTGGTGGTGCGCAATCACACGCAGCCTGCGCGCTACGCCTACACGTGCGGGCTGGCGGGTGTGGTGGCATTGCTGATTCCGGCGGTGCTGCCCGCTCGCTTCAGCGAGGTCAACGGTGGTAAGAGCTGGATCCTGTTCTCCGGGTTCTCGATTCAGCCCGGCGAATTCGCCAAGGTGCTGCTGCTGATCTTCGTGGCGGCGTTCCTGGTGGCCAACCGCGATCTGTTCGGCGCGGCCGGGCGGCGGGTGCTGGGTTTCACGGTGCCGCGACTGCGTGATCTGGGGCCGCTGCTGGTGGTGACGTTCGTGTCGGTGCTGGTACTGGTGTACGAGAAGAACCTGGGGTTCTCGCTGCTGGTGTTCGGCACGGTGCTGGCGATGGTGTACATCGCGACCGGGCGGGCGTCGTGGCTGCTGATCGGGGTGGCGATGTTCGCCGTCGGCGCGGTGGTCGCCTATCACCTGTTCGCGCACGTGCGGGTGCGGGTGCGGGTCTGGGAGGATCCGATGGCCACCTATTACACCAACGGCTATCAGATCGCGCAGGGGTTGTTCGGGCTGGGAACCGGCGGGACAT